>JAPLZD010000044.1 GCA_026395195.1 Candidatus Staskawiczbacteria bacterium | reverse complement strand
GCCCAAATCCTTTGGAAGCAGGCTCGGCAGACCAAGCCAGCGAAGCAATCAAAAAACACAAAGCTGATTTTGGAATAATGTTTGATGGCGACGCCGATAGGATTTTTTTGGTTGATGAAACTGGAAAATTGGTCAGCGCTGACGTTGTGCTTTTACTGCTGGCAAAATATTTTTTGCAAAAAAATCCAGGCATGGCCATAGCCTATAACTTAATATGTTCAAAAGCCTTGCCGAAATTTGTAAAAAAGTGGCAAGGCGTGCCGATAAGAACGCAAGTAGGTTTTGTAAATGTCAGAGAGGGGTTGGTCAAAAACAACGGCATTATGGGCGGGGAAGTGTCGGGGCACTATTGCTTTAAAAATAATTATTTTACAGATTCAGGAATGATAAGTTTTTTAACCTTGCTGCAAGTTGTTTCCCAAGATGGCAGAAATATCTCGGAAATTGTGAAAGAACTATCTCCCTATTTTAAATCTCCAGAACTTAATTTTAAAGTTACTGACAAAGACGCTGTTATAGAACAAGTAAAACAAAAATATGCGGATGGCGCACAAGATTTTTTGGATGGCGTTACAGTTGAATATGCAGATTGGTGGTTTAATGTAAGGCCGTCGAATACCGAGCCATTATTACGCCTGACTATCGAAGCCGACACGCAAGAAATTTTAGAGGCAAAACAAAAAGAACTAACAAATATAATAAAAATAATTTGATTGTTGACGTATGTATTTTGTAGTATAATTAAATAAAAATATTAGTATAAATAAGAAAAACTATGCAAAATAAGGGTTTTACAATCATAGAACTCGTCGTTGTTATTGCCATTATTGCCATTTTGGCGGCAATTGTGATGGTAAATGTGACGCAGTATATAAATAAAGCAAAAAATACTGCTGCGATGTCTGAAATAAGCCAAATGAGGAGTGCAGCTTTAAATTATTATCAAGATCACAATTATTCTTTTGTTGGTATGGATACAGATGTAACTTCTGATTGGTATAAGCTAAGAGTAGCAATTGGTAACGTGTTGGGATCCTCTAACCCTTCGACCACCGGAGCCACTAACATCGCTGCATCAGATTGGTGTTTTACGCAATATATAAATGCTTGTGGGGGAACATCTTCGTGCTATTTTTGTGCCGATGGTAGGGGAAAATCTAGATTATATAAAGATGAATCCGCTGGTTGTCCGACAAATAATTATTGCAATTAATAAAAAAACCGCCATATGGCGGTTTTTTATGTTTAGCTGAGTCCCATTTTGGAGCGAACTTCTTTCATTGTAGTTTCTGCGATAGTTTTTGCGCGGGAAGCGCCCTGGCTTAGCATCTCTTTTACATAAACATCTCTGGTTTGGAGCTCTTTTTGTTTTCTACGGAAGGGCTCCAAATAATCTGCTAAAACTTTGGCTAAAGATTTTTTGAATTCTCCGTAGCCTTTGCCTTTGAATTGTTTTTCAATTTCTTGGGTTGTTTTGCCGGTGATTAAGCTATAAATTATCAAAAGATTTGAGATGCCCGGCTTTTTTGTAATGTTATAAACTACTTCTTTGCCAGAGTCAGTTTCAGCAGACATTATTTTTTTGGTAATGTCTTCTGGTGAATCAAAAAGGGAAATGTAACTTTTTGGGTCATCGGTTTTTGACATTTTCTTTTTGGGGTTGGTTAGGCTCATTATTTTTGCCCCAGTTTTTGGCAAAATTGTTTCTGGCTCTGGGAATATTTGGCCGAATTTTTGGTTGAATTTTTTTGCAATGGTTCGTGCCAGCTCAACATGCTGTTCTTGGTCTTTGCCAACTGGAACTGCTTTTGCCCTGTATAAAAGAATGTCGGCAGCCATCAAAACAGGGTAGGCGAAAAGTCCGGCATTTACATAATCTTTGTATTGCTTGGACTTTTCTTTGTACTGTGTCATGCGGGAAAGTTCGCCCATTGGGGTGATAGTTTCTAAAAGCCAGGCAAGCTCGGCGTGCTCTTTTACTTCTGATTGCACAAAAATAATTGATTTTTCAGGGTTTACTCCGGCCGCCAAATAAATGCTGGCGGCGTCCAAAATATTTTTTTGAAGTTCTTTTGGGTCGTATGGAGTTGTTATTGCATGCAAATCAACTATGCAAAAAACACACTCATTTTTTTCCTGTAATTCTATCCATTGCTTTACAGCCCCCAAATAGTTTCCAATATGAATGTTGCCCGTTGGCCTAATTCCTGAAAATATTCTCATGTTTTTATTGTTTATATATTGTAATAAAATTAAACTTCAATTACAACAGGCAAAATCATTGGGCGGCGGGAGGTTTTTGTTGCCAAGAAGTCGCCGACTTTGTTGCGGATTTCATCTTTTACATAAGTCCAGTTTACCGGGCCTCCATGGCCGGCTGACTTGTCTACAATTTCAATTACTTTTTTTCGCGTTTGGCTGAGCAAGTCTTTTGATTCTCTCAAATAAACAAATCCGCGCGAAATAATATCGGGCGAGCCTTTTACTCTGCCGGTTTTTCTGTCTATTACAGCAACTATTACAAACATTCCGTCTTCGGCCAGCATCTGGCGGTCTCTTAAAACAATTTCGCCAACATCTCCAACTCCAAGCCCATCAACAAAAACATAATTTGCCGGAACTTTTTCTTTTAATACTTCGGCGGTTTGATTTGTGAACTTTATTATAGACCCATTATCAGGCACAAAAACTCTGTCTTTTCTAAAGCCCATTCCATAAGCTATTCTGGCTTCTTCTTTTAACATATAATGGTTGCCATAAACAGGAATAAAATAATCCGGCTTAATTTCGCGCAGCATTTGTTTTTTGCCTTCTATGTTGCTGTGGCCCGAAGCATGCACATCAATTATATCTGAATGATAAACATTGTCAGACAAGCGGTAAAGATTATCTTTTAATCTTTGGACTGTTCTTTCGTTGCCGGGAATTACAGATGAAGAGAAAATAACCGTGTCTTCCTTTTTAATTTTTATGTGCTTGTGATTTCCCGCCATAATTCTTGGCAAAGCGGCCATTTCTTCGCCCTGCGCGCCAGTGCAAATTATTACAACTTTATTGTCTGGGTAAGTGTGCGCTTTGTCTGTTGAAATTATAACTCCTTTTGGAACTTTTATGTAGCCCAATTTTTGCGCCAGTTCAATGTTCAATTTCATTGAAAATCCGTCCAGCGCAACTTTTCTATTTGTTCTTGCCGCAAAATCTAAAATTTGTTTTATTCTTTCAATTTGCGAAGAAAAAGTGGCAATAATTGTTCTGCCGGGAGCCTCGCTGATTAGTTTGTATAAGTTGTTCAACATTGTTTCTTCTGTAACTGCTTCTTCGGAATTTGTTGAACCCAATGCTTCCAACATTAAAATTGTCGGTCTTTTTAATTTGGATAAATGCGTGTAGTCGATAATTTTTCTGCCAACAGGGCTTCTTTCTACTGTAAAGTCGCCCGGATGTATTACTGTAGCCACGGGAGTTTCTAAAGTTATTCCAACTGCATCCATAACGCTGTGGTCAATTGCAAAAAATCCTAAT
>JAPLZD010000019.1 GCA_026395195.1 Candidatus Staskawiczbacteria bacterium | reverse complement strand
CCTCAGTATTTTGACAATTTGCTGAGCTTGCGATTGCCTGGCGCGCCATTGAGCTGCAACCTCATCTTTGTGGTTTATGGCATAAGCAAGGGCTTCCTGCCACTTAGGCTCTTCCAAAAAAAAGTTTATCTGGCATTCTTCAACGCCATTTACATTTATATAATCAGCGGAAAAAACCAAACATCTTTTGTCTTGAAACGGACCAAAAGATATTTGTATGTTGTCTCTGGTTGCGAGCCTGCTGTTGACTGACCATACAAAATAAAGATTATTGAAATTATCCAGCTCGCGCACCATGCGGATGTTGCTGCCGCGGCCTTCTAATTTTGCTTCAGTTCCGTGCTTTGGCACCACTGATTTTACAAAATCAAAAATGGCCTTGAGTATTTCTTCTCTTCCTACAACTCTTTTCCTAGACGTTTCCAGTCCTATATTTTTAAGCACCATTTTGCGCCTCCAAAATGACAAGGGGCTAATTTATTTATTTGTGGCAAATTGTCCACAAGCGGCCTGAATGTCGTCGCCGAATCTGTAGCGCTGGACAAAGTTTATTTTTTCTTTTTCCAATATTTTTTTGAACTTTTCAACTTGTTTTGTCGACGACTGGCGAAAAGTTCCGGTCGGGTTATAGAGTATCAAATTCACAAAATATAATTTTTTACGCATTATCCCGGCAAGTTCTTTGGCGCATTTTTCTGAATCGTTAACGCCGTCAATCAAAACATACTCAAACATTACTTTCCTTTTCGTCTTTTTTATGTAGTCATCAACTGCTTTTAAAACTTCTGCCAGCGGATATTTTTTATTTATGGGCATAAGCTGGCTTCTCAATTTATCATTTGGCGCGTGCAGAGATATTGCCAAATTTATCTGTCCCGCAACACGGGATCCCGCTTCGCGGGACATGCCTTCTTTGATTAATTTTTCAATTCCTTCAATAATTCCGGCTGTTGAAATTGAAATTGACCGGGCGCCGATATTAAAAAAGTCTTTGTCATTTAAAATTTTAACTGCTTTTAAAACATTGTCATAATTCAAAAAGGGTTCGCCCATTCCCATAAAAGTAACATTCGTCACCTTGCATAAACGCTCAAAAAGTATCACCTGCTCTAAAATCTCATCTGTTGTCAAGTTTCTTTTAAAACCCATTTTTCCTGTGGCGCAAAATAAACACCCCAGCGGGCACCCCACCTGGCAAGAAACACAAACGGTATTTCTGCCGTCTTTATGCCGCATTAAAACAGATTCAATTTGTAAATCATCTTTTAAAGTTATTTTGGCTTTTACGGAATCTTCCTCCTTGGAAACCAAAACTTCTGCATTTATTTTCAGCGGGCACTCTGCATTTAATTTTTCGCGTAAATCTTTAGAAAAAAAAGTCGCTTCATCCCAATTAGAAATAAAGCTTTTAAAAATTGCCTCTCTTGCCTGCTTTAACCTGTACTTTGGCTCAGAGGCTAAAACTTTTTCTAAATTATTTAAGTCCATATTCTTTTTATAGCCTTTTTCTTCAAATTTTTCAAAAAAAACCGCACACAAAGCATGCGCGGCTTGCTACTTGAGGCTGATAACCTCTTGCGGAGGGCCGTAGGACACTGCGACAAAATTGTCAGTTTTAGGATCGCGGATTTTGAAGCTCCGCGCCTTTACAACAGTGTTTTGACGAATGTCCGTCGAATCCTCAAAGCTTACAACAACGCTGTCAACCAGCGTCACGTCAACTTCTTCGGGAGCATCTTTTTCAATGGCCAAAACAGCCACAATGTGCCCCTGGCGCTTGATGGGAAACTCAACTCCCGACCGGACAACTTTGGTCCGCCTGCCGTTTGAAGCCGTAAAAGGCACAACTCACCTCCTTCCAAAAAGGGCTAAACTTACATTACCACTTTATGGCTCAGTGTAAATATCCCCGCCTGTAACATTTTTTATAACCCCACAAGTCTTTTGAGCAGGAGTAGCAATGACGAAGGAAAAGCTGCCAAAGAATAAAACCGGCCCGGGTTCTTGGATAATATGAGAACTGCAGCAATAATGATAATAATCACAGCGGGAATTAAAATGCGTTCAGGCTTGCTGATTCTTTTTGGTTCGTGTACGGGCGTTAAACCAAAAAGAACATCCCTTATCTTTTCTACTACTTGTTGCGGAGAAAAATTGACTTTGACTATATAATATGCCGGGTCAGTTTCCAATACTCCTTTAAGGATATCGTCAAAATCTGGGCTTAGATTGGTCAGCAAGATTACCGGGACGTTTTTTCCATACTCGTTTTCCTCTCTTAGTTTTTTAAGCATTGCAAATCCATTCATAATTGGCAACAGAATATCTAGTAATATTAAATCTGGCGTATTTTTAAGAGCTTTTTCTAAACCCTCCTCGCCGTTAACTGCAAGAATAACTTCAAATCCATTTCTAATCAGCGCAGCTGAATATATTTCTCTCACATCTTCATCATCCTCCACAAGCAAAATCTTGGTTTTCACTATTTTTTGTGGTCCCATATATTTATATTTACTATTATAATAATTGTATCACTTTAGCTTAACTTACATTACCACTTTATGGCTCAGTGTAAATATCCCCGCCCGCAACATCAGTATCCATAAAAGTGTTTTTTTCCGGGTCGTCGGGGTCTGCGGTGTGCAAATTTGGGGTTGAAGCTGAATCTTTATAAATGCCATAGCTTTGCGCCTGAAAATGCGAATTTTTAATTTCCGGACTGCCACCTTGGATATAAACCGCTTTTGCAACTCTGCCGTCAGATGCTGTTCTGTGATTTAAAAATTGAACTGTATCAATCATTGTTGCCGGAGAATTTATCAGCCAGACTCCGCTGTTCTTGTTATCATGCACAGAAGAGTCTTTAAGCATAATTGAAGATTGGTCAACCTTAATTGCCGCTCCATATTCTGTGGTTGCATCAAGATTATAAAAAGAGCCGCCAAGATAAAATTCTGTATTTTCCAAATCAGAATTGCTGCTGCTCGCTGTAAAATACAAGCCCATCCACTTGCCGGGCGCTGTCCAAGACCTGTCGTAAAAATAATGCCTGAAAATAATGGCACTGCTTGGCGTGCCTATTGCTTTTAAGGTTCCATCAACCTGCATGCCAGAATCATTATACTGGAACGCCATAATAACTCCGGGGTCCAAAGTCAAAGTTTTGCCCGCGGGCACAGTTAAAATTTCTTTTATTAAATAAGGAATGTCCGGAGCCAGTTCAACATCGCCCTCCATTGTGCCGGAAAGCCTAATGGCGTTATAAAAAGTTCCCGATGCTTTGTTGCCGGAAAAAGTCGGGTGATCAAAAGTGTTTTCATCAATTGCCAGCCAATTATCTTCAAAATTATTATTTTGCACCAAAGTTTGTGCCAAAACTGCATTGCCGCCGGAATCTGTCCAGTTGCTTATTGAAA
The DNA here is from genome assembly GCA_026395195.1 of Candidatus Staskawiczbacteria bacterium. Classification (GTDB taxonomy): domain Bacteria; phylum Patescibacteriota; class Minisyncoccia; order Minisyncoccales; family Staskawiczbacteraceae; genus XYD1-FULL-39-28. Next base: position 5,480 of record JAPLZD010000019.1, on the reverse strand, counting down.
TTCCAAAATTATTATTTTTGAAGTAACAATTTGTAATCTGGTCGCTTCCCCCAAAAACATCTATTGCCCTTGCTTCAAAAGGTAACCACGCATCAGCATATTGCTGACCCAAAAAATTATCTGAATCAATTGTTGAAGAAGTGTTTATTAAATACAAGCCTCTGTTTAAATTATTTTCAAAAACAGAATTTTTAATGGAAATTGCCGACTGGTCAGCTTTAATAACGGCTCCTATTGAGCTCAAACTGCCGCCTCCATATCTGAAGCTGGAATATTCAAATTGCGAGCCAGAACTTTCGGGAGCAAAATAAATTCCCTGCCAATTGCCCTCGGCTGGCGTTGAAGAATTCCCATCAGCATTGGTATCTCCGCCATACTGGTCGTCTAAAAATGAGGTAAAAATAATTTTTTCTGCGTCAGTTCCGATGGCTTTTATTGTTCCACTCACGCTCATTGAAGCGCCGGAATCAAATTTTATTACAACGCCTGGCTCAATGGTTAGAGTAACGCCATGCAAAACAATTTCATTGCCCCTGAATATATATGTACATGATTTTTTTAATGTAGTGTCTGTTAAAAATGTAAAATTATTATAATTATCAAAAGAACAATATTGGAGAGAAGCTGCTTTTGGAGTTGTTGCATCAAAAATATGGAAATCAGCTGAATTGTCGTCTGTGTCTTGAGGTTTGTTGGCATTCAAATCCCATATTCTTTGAATGCTCTGGCCTGCCGAAGGTTCTTGCGCCGGAGCTGTCTCAAAATCCGAGGCCGTGCCAAATCCAACCTTATCCAATAAAATTCCGCTGTTATTGTAAAGCAAAACTGTGTTATTCGGCGTTATGGAATAGCTTGTGCCGGAATAACGCAGCATGTCGGGGGTTACTTGGCCCGCATATTGTTCGCTGCCATTGTTTTTCTGAGGGATAATTAAAAAATATCCATTAGCCGGAATTGTTCCAAAAAAACTTTCGGAGCTCACCAAATTACTTTCTGTTCCGATTGAAATTTTCTTTTTTAAAGCAAATTTAGAAAGATCTACATCAAAAATATTCGGATTATATAATTCCACAAATTCGTCATTCGCGGTTTGCCCTGCCACTTGAACTTCGGTAATTAAAATTTTTGGGACAGCGGCAATCACATGAACCAATCTTGTAACTTCAAGAGCGTGATTTCCCGCCGCGTCAGAAACATTATAAGTAATTGTATAATCTCCTATTACATTAACATCAACCGGATTAACAACTGCTATTTTTGCGGTAATATCTCCATCCACATCGTCTACGGCCGTAGCTCCCGCATCGGCATAAGCATATCCAGCATCAATTGTAAGCTCAGAATTGCCAATTAGCGTAATAATTGGAGCCGTTGCGTCGCTTTGTCCTGGCACGGAATTATTAATGGTGATTGTTTTGCTTGTGTCAGTAATTGAATTGCCGGCAGAATCAGAAATCACTACGCTTATTGTATAAACTCCATTTGGAACAACTACTCCTAAATTGTCTTTTCCGTCCCAAATTTTTGGATCAGGATTTTTAACGCTAGAAGAACTGTAAAGATCCCTAACTTTAACTCCGCTTGAATTAAAAATATTAACATCGGCTTTAACTTCTTCTGAAAACGCTAAATCAATACTTGTAGTGTCATTAACACCATCACCGTTCGGAGAAATAGTCGTGTTGCTTATTGTGTAGGTTGTAATGCTTATTGTTGGGCTCCCGCCTCCGCCGCCGGTGTTTGGCTTTGTATTATTATTTGTATCTTTAGTACTTGTGCTCTGGGTTGGCGGAATGGGTGGCAACGGCGGTGGAATTTTGGGATGTAAAAGATCATTTTTTTCTGTTATATCGTCTAATAAATCTTGGCTGGGCTCAGGCCCGCCTGTTCCGGTGTAGTCTGTCAGCAAATTTTGATTTGTATTTGGCGGAGGTGGCGTAGGATTGTTTTGGGTGAGAGCCGGCGACAATCCGGCGGGCGAATTATTTTGGCCGAATGCCTGGGCCACGCTTGAAACAATTGTCTGGCCGAAATTATAAACTGTTTGGAATATTGAATTAGCAAGGCTGGCCAACTGGTCTGGACCTGGCGAAGTGGCAAAAGCATCGGAATATTTTCCAATATTATCGGTAATATAATATCCTCCTGCCTGAATGTTGTAAATAATATCAGTTTTGGGCGCTGCAAAACATTCGCTTTTGTTGCCAGTTGCAGTTAAACCGTTCAGCTGGCTGTCCATATCGCCAACTATTTTGTCTGGCGCCAAGCCCAAATAAACATTACTGAAAGAGTGCCCGTTTTCCGGGTTTGGCGTATTTTGGGGAATATTTATATTTATGTTTGCGGGCAAAGGCTTATGGGCGTTGCCAGCTGATGCCAAATCTCTGACAATTTTATTTATAATTTCATCTGTGCTGGAATTTAAATATCCGCCATTTCCTGCCACCACATCAGCCGGAGTTGCCACATTATAAACAGCAATAGAATTTTTATCCACGCCATTTTTCACCAAATAGTCATAGGCTGCATTTGTGTAAAAAGTTCCCTGCGAATGACCAACCAGCAAAATTTTCTGCGTTTTCAAATCAACATGCGCTTGCAACAGAATGTTCGTTAAATCAAAATCCATTCCCCCAACCCCATATGCCTGCAAAACAGATGTAACAATATCTTCTATTCTAAACACATGCGACGGATTAAATCCATTATAAAAATTAATATCAGTAATTTTTCCGTAATTTTTATAAAAAAATTCTAATTTGTTTTTGTCAGCCTGTGCCGATGCTTGTGTACTCCAAATTCCATTAACAAAAATAACTGTTGTTCCTGTTTTACTGCAATCTGCAAAAACCCTGCCTGTCGGCAGGCAGGAAAAAACAAGCAATAAAGCGATTAATATTAAAATAAACTTCCTCATATTAATTAGGCAAAGATGTAAGTTCAATGTCGCACTCGTTTCCTGACGATGACATATAACTTGTCATATATTTTTTATAGATATCCTGCTGATTTTGTGCGCGCAAATCCGTGTTAATAGCAAGATTATTGATTTCTTTATCTTTTTCGCCTATAATCGCTGATATCTCACTCATAGTTTTAGATTTATCCAGTACGGCGGCACCTAAACATTGATATGCTAAACCTTCTTTTTGTAAAACTGCCACTAATGTGGGGGAATCAAAAACTTGGGTTAATTCTAATTGCAGTGCTTGGGCGTATTGGAGCTCGGCGGCGCGGATTTTGGCTGAATTGGGATATTTTTTGAAAATTGCCAGTTCTACGTCGTCGCGGATGTAATTATTATTTGCGTCAATTCCGGCGATTGATGAATCATTAATTTTTTGGTCTGGAATTGTCGGTAAATTTTTGCCCATAACGTCATCTAAAGTAATTTTTTTTGAATTTATAAAATCAATTGCTTTTTGGGTTTTGGCAAGCTGATTTAAGTGCCAAATTCCAAAAATTGTGCTGCCAATAAACAAAATCACAATAATTGCGTAAAAAATCCTCAAAACTTTCCACCATTTGGCGAATCTGGGGTGGCGGGCATTCCATTTTTGCTTGAAAAATATGATAAAAATTGTCGGCAAAGTAATAAAAACCAAAATAAAAAGCCCAATTGCCAGCTGAATTGCGCTTGATACAAAAAAAAGTTCTACAAAATAATATGCCAGAATTGCCAAAACCACAACTTTTACCACCGCCACAGATGATTTATAAAATATATTATTTTTGTCCATAAATTTTGTTTAAAATTAAAATACCGGCTCGTCCTCGAGCATTAATGGTTACAGTAGTTAATGTATTCTACAATTTTAACGAAATTGAAGTCAAATAAAAAATGCAATAAAAAAGCCTCTCGGAAGATTTCTCTTCCGCGAGGCATGCGAAGCTTAAAACTCCGCCAACAATCTGTCGTCTGCGACGACTTGGGTTGGCCTACGGAGACCAGGGCAAAGGGATGTCCTGCCCGCCGGGAAGCCGAACGGTTGTGTGGCCACCGCGAATGTCTCCCCGCGCATTGACGCCGAAAGTCTCGTGCACGTCGCCGCCCAAGGGGGTAGAACCCAGAGGCTGCATACCGAAATCGCTCGGCTTGTCGGGTTTCGCAAATGTCCTGAAGCCAGAACCGCCACTCGAAGGAGGGGTATATCCTCCAAAACCGCCACTGTCTTGTGGCATAGTAGCACCTCTTTCTTGGCCCTATGGGCCGATTAGAATCTCTTTAATCTAAGCTACCCGTTGAAATCAGGGCAGTTTGTAAAAACGCCTGAAATCTTCAACTGTGCTCCGCGGTAAAAGAGGCGGAACAATCAAAGGGACGTCTGGATTCCTTGAAATCGGCGATGGAGGCGGTAGCTCCCATGGCCGTGGATTACTGATGGACGCGAACATCCTATCAGTCATCATGCGGTGTGACATCCCAAAACCAGGACTCGGACCAGTAATCATACGCCACCTTCTTTCACTCCTATTGGAGTTGCTAGGACCCACAAGTTTAGATTCATTTTGTCAAAAAGCTGTTGGCGCGGCAACGCACCACACCAACCTATATGATAAGACAATCAAGCGGTCATGTCAAGCTTCAAAAACTAAACAAAAACGCGCCTTAAAGCGATAAAAAAATTGGGAATAAAAAACCCTTTTCGTTTCCGTAGAAACTACTAGGGGTTGACTGTGATGACCAGGGTTTACGCCCTAATTGTCGTCGCAGTCCGAAGAACAGTCGCAGTCACCCTGCCCGCAATCGCCATCGCAATCGCAAGCCAGACCGACGCTCGGTCTGATGCTCAGCGAAGCCAAGGCAACCGCAGAAACAGGAAGATACTGCCTATCGGCGAACCCAGAGATAATGGTATTCGTCATTGGGCTACCTCCTCCTTTCTTTGGTTTGATGTGATGCCCGGAATACAATCTGCGGCGTTGCGGGAGAACCAAATCAGGTTGCATCCCCCATGGCAGGTATTCCAAAGCTTGCAGTCAACGCACTTCTGGCTCGGAGCGTGAGAAGACAAAACTCTTATCTCTTCTTCTTTCTGCTCCAAAAAACTTTCGACTACCGACGGATCGTTGAGATTGCCGTAGTGCAGCCCCGCCATGTGAGTACAGGGCAGCAAAAATCCTCTCGGATCAACAGCAACGACGTTACCAAATAAGCTGCAGGAAACCTTTAACCTGCCCAACTCGAGGAGTCTCTCCAACTTTTCCTGGTTAAAAAGACACAGAGGAACCAACGCATAGAAGCAGACGAAGTCGTACAAAAGTCCAATCCGCTCTGCGATTCTTGCGTAGTCAGCCAGGCTGATGGTTGCGGCGTTTTTCCCGTTGTATCCGCTCGGTTGAGACGAACACATGTTGAAAACCACACGCCGCAGGTTTATTGCCTTGAGTTGGGTCAACAAGTCATCAAGCACATCCTTGTTAATAGTGCTCACAGTTGTAATACTATTGACTCGTACGCCAGCCCTCTGGCAGTTGAT
>JAPLZD010000043.1 GCA_026395195.1 Candidatus Staskawiczbacteria bacterium | reverse complement strand
ACTAAATAATGAATAAAAAGAGAGGCAGAAGCATAATCATATTTTATTCCGCGCCATTCTGTGATCGAATCTGAAGGGCTCTCAATAAAATCTTTAATTCGAGACTGTATGTTGCTTATATCAAGCTGATTGTCGTATCCTAAAATTGTTGAAGAATAATCTGCCCGTGCCTCGTTTAACCACACGTCATCCTCAATTTTAAAATTTGTATCTTTTTGATTAAAGGTTATTAAATGCACAAACTCATGAGCTAAAGCAATTTTTAATTTTGGACTGGTTAAAAGATCCACAGAAATGTAAACCATTTCTCTTTCATTGGAAGTTGATATCTGCAATTTTTCATAGCCGTCATCTGTTCTGAAATAACCGGCTTCTTGGGATCCTTTTATTGGAGTAAAAAGAACTGTTATTCTTTGGTCGCCATCAATTCCCGGCGTTCTTTCATAACCAAAAATATTTGTTAAGTTTGGATAAATATTGCTTTGGAATTCAGCAGACAAGTCATCAAGATTTTTTAAAATTTCATCTTTTTTCAGCTGAGGTTGCGCTTCCCACCATGATTTTTCAACATAGAAATATAAGCTTGGCGAAGTTTTTACAGAAATTGCCTGTATTGTTGACCGCCCCGATACATCAAAACTACTTTCAATAAAAAAATTGGACGCACCTGACTGCGCATTTGCAACTTTTACAAAGGCAAAAAAAACTAATCCTGCAACAAAAACAAATTTTAATATTTTTATCTTATTTAGAAACATAAAATAATGAAGCTGCCGATTTAAGCTCTTGCTTAATATTTTCTTTATCTCCTTTCTCCATCAAAAACTTTAATTTTCCCAGCTTTTCTTCTAACAACGATTTGTTAACTTCCGACAATTTAGCCTCAAAAATTTTCTTATTCTGGGTGGCGACAGTTTCTTCTTCGACTGTCAGAATTTCTTCAAACAACTTCTCGCCGGGCCTGATTCCGGTAAAAACAATTGCTATGTCTTTGTCGGGCTCATATCCTGAAAGCTTTATCATTTCTCTTGCTAAATCCACAATTTTTATTGGTTTTCCCATATCCAGCACAAACACTTCCCCTCCTTTTCCCATTGCGCCCGCCTGTAAAACCAAAATGCATGCCTCGGGTATGAGCATAAAATATCTTTTCATTTCAGGATCTGTAACGGTGCAGGTCCTCCTTTTTTTATTTGCTCTCTGAAAATAGGAATAACGCTTCCTCGGCTGTCTAAAACATTACCAAATCTCACCGATATAAATTTTGTAATATTTTTCTGATTTAATGCCTGACAAATCATTTCTGCTGCTCTTTTTGTAGACCCCATCACTGAAGTTGGGTTCACGGCCTTGTCTGTTGATATTAGAATAAATTGTTTTACATTATAATCTATGCTGGCCTGGGCCACTGTTTTGGTGCCAAAAATATTGTTCTTTACCGCCTCGTCGGGATTGTCTTCCATTAAAGGAACGTGCTTATATGCTGCGGCGTGGAAAACAATTTCCGGATTATATTTTTTGAAAACTTCATTTATTTTTTCCTTATCTGTGATATCAGCAATCAAGGAAATTATTTTTAGCGATGGGAAATTAGCTAAAAGATCATTTGATAT
>JAPLZD010000054.1 GCA_026395195.1 Candidatus Staskawiczbacteria bacterium | reverse complement strand
AAATGTATGGGCCAGAACCGATGGGCTGGAGGTTGTAGGCGGAAAGAGTAAAGTTTTCCGGTAAAACATTTTTCCATATGTGCTGCGGAATTATCTTTACGGCGCAAGTTTCTAAAAAAGAATTGTATGGCGCGCTTAGAGAAAAGCTGAAAGATTTGTCAGAAATTTTTTGGACTCCTACATTGAGCCAGTTGGCTCTAAGCGGGCTTTTGTAGTCAGAATTTTGTATTGTCTTTATTGTGTACACCACGTCATCGGCGGTAAGCGGCATGCCGTCCTGCCACTGTAAATTATCTTTTAATATAAACGTGTATGTTTTTCCGTCTTCTGAAATTTGGTAACTTTTTACCAAGTCATTGGCTATATTTTCGTTTTTGTCATAAGCCATCAGTCCGGAATATATTAAGTCGATTAAAGTTCTGTCAATGTCATTTGTTTCTCCGTAAATTGGATTTATAAATCTGGGCTGGCCCACAACTCCTTCTGTGTATGTTCCTCCATAGCTGGGAGCCGATTTTGTATTTTTAATATAAAAACCAACTGCAAGATATGTTGCAGAAATCAGCAATAAAAAAATAAGAGTTAAAAAAATTTTCCTTTCAGCTCTCCCCAAGGTTTTGAATATTTGTTTCCATTGGGCCAAACTGGGGAATTTTTTAGGGGTCATTAACTATTGTATCAATATATTTAATACGCCCAAAACCAGGAAAAGAGTTGCCATTGCTATTGTGGCGTAATGTATTTTTTTTTGCGCGCCCCTCTTTGTAGAATAAACTTCGCCTCCGCCGCCAAATCCTGCTCCTAAGGCAGCGCCCCTCTGTTGTAATGTGATTAGCGCAATTAAAGCTATAGAGACAATTATTTGTGAATAGAATAAAATTTGATTCATAATTTCTATGTTATTCTGCGTTTTTTGCCAAGAAAAACTCAATTACTATATTTAATCCCCAAATTATTAATGTTGTATAAACTAGCGGCAGAAAAAGCGGAATATAAAGTTCATCGAATATTTTATCAAGCAGCCAGATTAAGCCGGCGTTAATAATTAAGTTAAAAAGTCCTAAAGTGAGGATTTCCAGGGGCAGGGAAAGTGTTTTTAAAATTGGTTTTACAAAATAATTTAACAAACCCAAAACAATTCCCAAAAACAAAAAAATCTGCCATTGCTCGGTTAGGGAAATCCCAAAAAAGTTTGATTCAGGGTATGCCCTGATTACAACTCCCGACACAAATTGGCTTGCCAGCCATAAACCCAATACAGCCACAATAATTTGGGAGAGTAATCGTTTCATTACAACCATATTAGCATATTTTTCTCTTTATTGCAACAAATTCTTTCGGCGTAATTTTTTGTGATAAGTTATGGCAAAGCGGTGGGCTTCGTCGTCTAAATGTTTTATTAAATTATAAACTTCCTGCGGAAGGAATTTTAACGGAATCGGCTCTTTCCTGCCTTCGATAAACAGCTCTTGCCTGCCCTTGGCTATAGAGATGATTTTAATGTCTTTGTTTTTTTTGGCATTTATGGCCACATTAAGCTGGGCTTTCCCGCCGTCAATCAAAATTATTTCAGGATATTTCCATTCTTTGTGCGCAAATCTTCTTTCCAAAACTTCTTTTAACATTGCAATATCATTCGGCGTATTTTCCATTTTTATCTTAAATTTTTTATATTGGTTTTTATCTAAAACCCAGCCCGAGGCTGGTCCGCCTTGGGCGGAAACCATAGAGCCGGTTGCAGATTTTCCCTGTATATTTGAAACATCATAGCATTCTATTCTGGAAATTTTTTTATCTAAACCGATTATTTTTGCCAATAACGCGGTAGGATTTTTTGCTGGAGCAAAAAATCCTACCGCTTCATGCGGGCTGCCAATCACATTTGTGTGGGCCATTACTTGCTGTAAGTTATTAATTCTGTCGCGAATTTTACCGGCTTGTTCAAATTTGTTTTCCTTTGAAAGCTGGCGCATTTCTTGCTTCAGCGAATTTAAAACAACGCTTCTTTTTCCTTTTAAAATCAGAATTAGTTTTTTGATATTTTTTTTGTAATCAGCCAAATTTGGATTCGGTCCGGGGCACAAATCTAGATGACAATACGTGCATTTATTTTTTGGATGTTTTTTGCTGGTGTAGTAGGGGAACACTCTTCTTAAAAATTTTAAAGTTTTTTTTAATGCTGTCCCTTCCACAAACGGCCCGACATACAAAATGTCCGACCGGACATTTTGTATGTAAGATGGTTGGTGGGTGATAAAAACATAAGGAACTTTCTGCGCGTTTTTCGCAATGGCAACATAAAAATAGTTTTTGTCGTCGCGCCAGACAACATTAAATTTCGGCTGGTATTTTTTGATTAAATTGGCTTCCAAAATTAAAGCTTCAATTTCTGAATTGGTTTCTAAATATCCAACTTTATTTACCCTGTCTATATATAAGTCATCTCTGTAAGACGGCTGATTAAAGTGATTTTTAACTCTGTTTTGTATATTTGTTGCCTTTCCTATATATATGGTTTCATTTTTGTCTCTAAAACAATAAACCCCGCTGGTTTTCGGGAGGTCATTTAATTTAGATTTCGGTAAAAATTTAAATCTGTCCATAAACAATATATTATCTTAAAAAGCTTGATTTTTCAAATGTTTTAAGATATAAAATATCTATTGTGTCTGTTGCCCTTTGACTTTTCCAATTCCCCCTTAAGACGGAGCAAGATAATGGCTGCCATCAAGGAGCGTGTGGTTAAGATTGTCGCCGAACAGCTTGGTGTTGAAGTTAACACCGTGGCCCTCGAAAATCGATTTGTCGAGGAACTCGGCGCAGATTCTCTGGATTCTTCAGAGCTGGTGATGGCGCTCGAAGAGGAGTTCGACATCAAGATCCCCGACGATGTGGCCGATAAGTTTAAGACCGTCGGTCAAGTGGTCGAGTATCTCGAACAGCACAAGGGCGAAATCGCCGATTAGTCCGCCGCCAGGGGCCTCTCTTTGAGAGGTCTTTTTTTGTGCAGACTCTTGCACGCGGGGAAATAAAGCTGTATAATGAACGACCTATTGTAATCTATGCAAGATAATTTTATAAAAATTAGAGGCGCCAGGGTTCACAATCTAAAAAATATAGATTTGGATTTGCCAAAGAACAAGTTGATTGTGATTACCGGGCTTTCTGGTTCTGGAAAAAGTTCGTTGGCTTTTGATACTTTGTATGCAGAAGGCCAGAGAAGATATGTGGAAAGTTTATCGGCTTACGCCCGCCAATTTCTCGGTGTGATGGATAAACCAGACGTAGATAAGATAGAAGGAATCTCACCTGCAATCTCTATTGATCAACGCAAGTCTACGCATAATCCAAGGTCTACAGTTGGAACAATCACAGAAATTTATGATTATCTGCGTCTTTTATATGCAAGAATTGGAAAACCGCACTGCCCGAATTGCGGAAAATTAATTTCGCGCCAGACAGTTGACCAGATTGTTGACCAGGTTTTAAAACTGCCAAAAAAAAGCGAGATAACAGTTTTGGGCCCGGTTATCAGAGACAAAAAAGGCGAGCATCACGGAGTTTTGGAAGAAATTCAAAGAGGGGGATTTGTCCGCGTGCGAATTGACGGGAATATTTATTTAATTGAGGAGGCAGTAAATAAATCTTTAGATAAACAGAAAAAGCACGATATTGAAGTTGTTGCTTACAGATTGGTTTTAGATAAAGATTTAGACAGGTCAAGGTTAGTTGATTCACTTGAAATAGCGTTACGTCTTGGCAAGGGCATAGTAATTATAAATAAGAAAAACGCAAAAAAAGTAAATAATTATAAAGAAAACGACTTGATTTTTTCAGAACATTTTGCCTGTGAGACCTGCGGAATTTCTTTGCCTGAACTTGAGCCAAGATTGTTTTCTTTTAACAATCCTTATGGAGCTTGCCCTGAATGCACGGGTCTTGGCGAAAAACTGGAAGTTGACCCGGAATTGGTAATTCCAAATAAAAAATTGACTTTGGCCGAGGGAGCTATTTGGCCCTGGAGCAGAGCTTCGCACAAAGTGGGCAGGCAGGGATATTATTATTCAATTATGTCTGGCCTGGCTGCAAAATATAATTTTTCTTTAGACGAGGAAGTAAAAGATTTGCCAAAAAAAATTATTGATATTATTTTGAATGGCGATGGCGATTTTGAAGGAGTAATTCCAAATTTGGAAAGAAGATACCACGAAACAGATTCCGATTGGACGCGCCAGGAAATTGAGCAGTATATGGTTGTTAAAATTTGCCCCAAATGCCTTGGCAAAAGATTAAAGCCGGAAGTTTTGGCTGTAACGGTTGCTGATTTGTCAATTGACAAAATTGTTGAAATGCCCGTTGATAAGTTGCAAAAATTTTTTTTCCTCATGGCTCAAACAAAAGTAAGTCAGCCAATTTTAAAAGAAATAATTGACCGGACGCAATTTTTAAATGATGTCGGGCTTTCTTATCTGACTTTATCCAGAAAAGCAGGAACCTTAGCCGGGGGAGAAGAGCAGAGAATTCGGCTGGCGACTCAAATTGGGTCAAAGTTATCCGGAGTTTTGTATATTTTAGACGAGCCGTCAATTGGCTTGCACGCC
>JAPLZD010000004.1 GCA_026395195.1 Candidatus Staskawiczbacteria bacterium | reverse complement strand
TGAGTTTCTGTGTAAATTAAAGAAAAATCGGCTCCATATTTTTTTAGCAATTCAACTGATACGATGGAATCTTTGCCGCCGCCAACACCAACCAAAAATCTGCGATTCCGTTCCACCCTGAAAGGCTGTGATTTTTTGCCTTTTCTAAACGCAAAATCCGGCACTATCTGCGGATCTAATTTATTTCTGAAAAGAAATTCGCCCAGGCCTTTTTTGTAAAAAACATTCCAAAAATCAGCCTCCTCTTCGGATAACAAATAATTTACCTTAAATTTTGTCGCACAATGAAGCTTATAATAACTGACCCCCAATGCCAAATGTAAATTTTGCAGTATTTTATTAAATAATTCCTCGGGGATGCGTTTAAAATCCGGCGCTTTGGGTAAAATTATTGTTTCGGTAAAGGATATGTCCGGGGTGTTTTTAAACTTTACCGTGTAATTAAAAAAAATCTTTTTTTTGTCGGGCTCAACTTTGTACGACGTAAATTCAAAAATTGTAGGCTTTAGTTCCATATAATATTACTATATTATAGCAAAATTTAAGCTTAAATCAAATCCGGCGCTGCCTTTAAAGGCGGCGCCGGACAAAGAATGTAATTTTATGCGTTTGACGACAATCGCCTGAATACGACAACAAACAGAAATAAAAGCACCAAACCAACAAGTATCCATAAATACCAGCGCTTTAGAAATGCCCAGAAACCGGTTGTTGTTTGTGCCCCCGAAACCGCTGCCGCTGCCTGCTGACCTGTTAAATTTATCGACAAAGAATCAGACTGGCTGCCGACAGTAGCTGTAGCCTGTTTTGTGCCCTGATTCGAAAAGCTCTGGGCTTTTCCCTCAAAAGTAAGTTGTTTCGAAGTTCCCACGGCTATAGAACCAATGTTCACGCCCGAAACAATATCCCCCGTTAAAGGAATTCCGTTTATCTGTAAATTTCCAAGCGAAGAAACTTCCTGCGGAATATTGGCGGAAACAGTTACGTTATCGGCCTGGGCAGAGGAATTATCTACAACCGAAATCATGAAATAAACCTTGCCGTTAGCGTTAAGCTGAACAGTTTTTTGCCACTGCATTGAACCTTCGTCTTGTTTGGCAAAAAATGAAATTGACACATTGTTTGTATTTTGCGGCTGATTGTTATTGTTGTTTCCCTGCGAACAATAGGTATTGTAGTCTGGCGAACCGGCAACGCAGGTTGACCCATCACATTTTAAAGTATTCGAACATTTTGCTGCTCCGCAAGTGTCTTGAGTGCAACTATTTGCGTCGGCACAACTTCGGTACAATCCTGTTTTTGCGCCCAATGTATCGTACCAATAAAGATCATCTGCAGAACACTTTATTACATAATGAGACACATATGGGTTAACTGGCGGGATTACTGGATTGTATATCGGCTGTATTGCAGAAACGCACAGTCCGTATTGACAAGTTAAATTTGAGCCAGAACAATTTTGATAAAAATCTTGCTGAGTTCCGCAGGAGTCGTACCAATAAATATTGCTTCCCTGACAAAGTTTGTATGCGTGATAAGTGCAATTTCCATATGGATTATAATTGTTTCCACACGAATTGTTGTAGCATCCATTCGAGCAATATTGTCCGCTGCCTTGCTGGTTTCCGCAGGAATCATACCAATATAAATAATTGCCCGAGCATCTTTGGTACGAATTCTGGGTGCAGTTGTTGTTTGAACATGAGTTTCCCGAGCAACCGTTCGAGCAATATTGGCTGCTTTGCTGGTTTCCGCACGAGTCATACCAGTATAAATAATTGCCCGAGCATTGCTGATAGGAATTTTGCGTGCAGTTGTTGCCGCAGCTTCCATTAGAGCATGTCTGGTTGCCCGAGCAGGTGTTTTT
>JAPLZD010000009.1 GCA_026395195.1 Candidatus Staskawiczbacteria bacterium | reverse complement strand
TTAAACTGGTCAATCCTTCAGCGGCTTTTTGGGCGCTTTCAACTCCCTCTTGGCACAACGACACATCTGTCCAGCCAGTAAATCTATTTTCCAAATTCCACTGCGATTTTAAATGCCTTTGCAAATATAATTGACTCATTTTAATTCGTTTTCTATTTCCAATAATCTACTATACTTTACCATTCTTTCTTCCTTCGCGGGAGAGCCGGCTTTCAAAAAGTCCGCGCCAGTGCCCACAGCCAGGTCGGCAATAAAATCATCCATAGTTTCGCCGCTGCGGTGACTGACAATTGTTTTCCAGCCGAAACTTTTTGCCAAATTTGAAGCTTCTATGGTTTCAGAAACCGTTCCAATCTGATTTAATTTCAAAATAATTCCGCTGCAGGCATTTTTATTATGCGCTTCTTTTATTCTTTTTATATTCGTTGTTGTCAAATCGTCGCCGACAATTAAAATCTTTTTCCCCAATTGTCGCACAATAAACTCGAACCCATTCCAATCTTCTTCTGCAAAAGGATCTTCTATCGATATTATCGGAAAACTTTTTACTAAACCTTCATAAAATTCCAGAATTCCGGCGTCTGTGAATTCCTGGCCTTCCAGGACATATTTGCCATTTCTATAAAATTCGGACGCGGCGCAATCTAAAGCAAATTTTATGTCTGACTCTCCATCTGATGCGCCTTTTAATAGAAATAGCGCTTGCTCTGCAGTTTTCACGGGCGGAGCAAACCCCCCTTCGTCTCCAAGTTCTAAATGTTCTTTCCCAAAATTCTTTTCAATATTATCTTTCAGCTTATTAAATACTCTGTTGCAGGAAACCAAAGCTTCCATAAATGTCTTTTTTTGTAAAATTATCATAAACTCCTGAATATCTAATCCATTTTTAGCATGTCTGCCTCCATTTAATATATTAAACATTGCAAATGGTATTTTGCAATTTTGGCCGGATAATTCTGAAATGTGCTGATATAAAGGAACTTTTTTAGATGCAGCTCCGGCTCTGCAGACTGCCAAAGAAACAGCTAAAATTGCGTTGGCTCCCAGCTTTGACTTGTTTTCCGTGCCATCCAAATCAATCATTATCTTATCAATCTCCTGTTGATTTAATACGTCTTTAGCCTTAAGTTTTGGTGCAATAATTTCATTTACATTTTTAATTGCCGTCAAAACCCCAGCTCCATCAGCATCTCTCAATTCCAAAGCCTCATTTTCGCCAGTTGAAGCGCCACTCGGCACAGAATCAACAAACACTCCCTTGTCTGTTTCCAACTCAACCTCAATTGTCGGTCTTCCCCGCGAATCTAAAATTTCTTTTGCTATTATGTTTTTAATCTTACTCATTTTATTAAACACAGCATTACGGACAGGCGCCGGGAATATTGGAAGCGCAACAAACACCCGGATTCTTAGCATTGCAATAAACCGTTGTGCTCAGGCCCGTAAGCTTATGGCCGGAAGAATCAACGCAAAAAAATTGAAGATTAGGACCTACTTTAACATTTAATCTGACCTTTGCGCACCACTTAGTATTACCGTCAAAATCGCAATAAGCGTCTGGATCGCACGACACCCAATCAATGCCTCCAGCAGGCGATTTAGATGAAATTGAATCAACAAGTGGCTGGATTCCAGAAGTATCGTCGTATCCATTCCAATAATCCCAAAAACCGTCGTAATTACCATGATCAGCGTAATAATTTGCTCCCATTGTTACTAAAGAGCTCATTTCTGCTTTTATGACTGCATCTTTGGCTTGGGCTATATATGAAGAAACATTAACTATAACAATTGCCGCCAAGATGGCGATGATGGCAATTACCACAACGAGCTCAATAATTGTAAAACCTTTATTTTTGCTCATATTTTGGGCGATTGATGCTTTATGTAATCGTATGCGGCCAGAGATGTTTTGCAGCCTTCGCCGGCGGCTGTAACAATTTGTTTATAAGGGCCGGAATTGTTGTCGCCGGCGGCAAAAAGCCCCGGAGTTTTTGTGGCAAAAGTTTCCGGTTCAACAACTATTTCATCCCTTTTTGTGAAATCAACCAGCCCTTTTGCCAAAGCTGTTGCCGGCTGGCTTCCAATTTCTATAAAAACTCCCTGCACTTCCAAGGTTTTATTCTCTTTAGAAACATCATCCTGGTAAACTAATGATTCAACAAATGCGCCGCCCTTGATTTCTTTTACCGAAGCATTTGTGATAATTTTTATTTTGTCAGATGCCGCACAATCTTTTTTATTTTCCTGATCACATTTTATTTCTGCTCCAAATTCCAAAACATAAATTTTAGTTGCGTAATTTGCCATAAATAAAGCGGCTTCCATTCCTGCATTTCCTCCGCCAATAACAGCCACTGTTTTATTTTTAAATACCGGCCCGTCGCAGGTAACGCAATAACTAACTCCCTTGCCAATAAATTCTTTTTCTCCCTTAGCTTCCAGCGGCCTTGGGTCGGCTCCCGTGGCAATAATGACTGTTTTGCTCTCAAGTTTTTCGTTTTCTGTGGTTGTGATTATAAAAATGTCTTTTTCTTTATTTATTTTCTCAACTTGTGAAAACTTTATTTCAACCGATTCTTGTTTTTTTAACTGTGCGACAAATTTATCAATAAGCTCCGAGGCAGAAATCTTTTCGAAGCCGGGATAATTGCAAACCTCTGTAGCCTTTTTGGCCATCTGTCCGCCGAATTCTTTTGTAATCAAAAGAGTTTTCATCCGCTGACGGCCAGCATAAATGCCAGCTGTAATTCCAGCCGGCCCTCCTCCAATAATTATTAGGTCGTATATCATTACACTATTACTTATTTTACACTATTTTATTGTTTTTAGGTATTGCCTGAATTCTTCTCTGAATCTGGGGTCCTTCAGCGTCATATGCAAAAATGATTTTAACCATTTTGACTTGTCTCCGCACTCCAGCCACTCTCCCCGAATTTCGTACCCGTAAATTGTTTTTCCCTCCTCTAACATTTTTGCAAAAACTTCAGCTAAAATTATCTCTCCTTTTTTAGACGGCTTGGCTTTTTTTAAATAGCCGAAGACCTCGGGAGTCAAAACATATTTTCCAACAATTACCAAATTAGATGAAATTTGCGAAGGCTCCGGCTTTTCTATTATCTTTTTAATTTTATACAGATTGTGCGCTATTTTTTCTACTGCAACGGTGCCATAGGCGGAAAGTTTTTCCTTGGGTAAAGCTTTTAAGGCAATCACAGGAGCCGAGCAGGTTTTAAAAATTTCAATCAGCTGGGCTATCGCCGGTTCGTCAGAATCAACAACATCGTCGCCAAACGAAACAGCAACAGGCTCGTCCTTTACTAATTTACCTGCCTGCAAGATTGCATGGCCGTCCCCCAGCGGTTCTTTTTGGACAACAAAAGATATTTTTATGTCCTTAAAAAATTCCTCAAAATCCTTCAGCTCTTTTAGCGCTTTTTCTTTTTTCCTTTTTACCAGAATCTTTTCTATATCGGGATACTTTTTAAAATATGTTAAAATTGTCTTCTGGCGCGGACTTAAAACAAAAACTATTTCCTTGATGCCGGAATTTTTAACTTCTTCGACTATGTATTGAATAATCGGCTTGTCGGCTAGCGGAAAAAATTCTTTTGGAACCGCCAAGGACAGCGGTAAGAATCTTGTGCCGAGGCCGGCTAGGGGTATAATTGCTTTTTTGATTTCCATATTATTTAATTTTTAAATTTAACTTTTCTTAAAAATGCGGGTATTTCCCACTCTTTTTCCTGCGCCAAACGTTTCTTCTCTTCCTGCTCCTCGGCCTTTCTTATCTCCAAACCGCTCCGGCGTATGTTCTTTTTTGAGGCTGCCGATGGTTCTAAAATGTTCATTCGCCTTTGATCTAAAACGGGCACGCTGGGAACCGGAGCCTCAAAAACCGGGAGATAAGAAATCTGTTTCTCTTCGTTTGCCGGCGGAGTAGTTTTATTTTTTTCTTTTTCTGCGTTGCCTCCGAAGATTTTCTTTTTGGATGATTTTTTTGTTTTTCTAGCCTTTTTGGGCTTTTCCTCTTTTTCACTCTCGGGTTTTTTAATTTCTGCTTTCGGGGTACTTTTAATTTTTACAGACAATGGCTTTGGAACCGGCAACTCTCCCTTTAGCTCTCCGCCGGTCATTAAGATAGTCGTTTTTATTTTATTTTTTAATTTGGAATCTTTGGAGATGCCAAAAATTATTTTAGATTTTGGGTTTATATTTGCAATATGGCTGCTGATTTTTTCCACCTCAAACATCGAAAGGCTTTCAGCCCCGGAAATGTTAAACAAAATTTTCTCGGCGGTAAATCCTGTATTTTGCAATAATGGATTTGATAAAACTTTCTCGCAAATCTTTTCTGCCCTGTCTTTGCCAGATTCTTCAACAGTATTTAAAAACGCCGTGTTTCCTCTGCCCTTTAATATGGTCCGCAAATCGGCAAAATCAATATTAATAATTCCCGGATTATAAATTAAATCGATTAAGCTTTCTAAGGATTCAATCAGGCTTCTGTTAACCACAGAAAATGCCTGAGTTATTGGTGTGTTGGCGTCGATAATTTTAAATATTTTTTCATTAGGAATCACCAAGGAAACATTTAATATTCGGCGCAAAGACTTTAAGGCGTTTAAGGCAATTCTCTGCTTATTTTTGCCTTCGAATTTAAAAGGCAAGGTAAAAATTCCGAAGGTAATTCCGCCAAATTCCCTGGCCGCCTCGGCAAAAACTTGTGTGGCTCCCGACCCCAGACCCCCGCCCAAGGAAGCAATAAAAATTATTATATCCTGGTCTTTAAACGTTTCGCTGATTTTTTCCTTGGCTTCAAGCGCCGCCTCTTTTGCCAAATCCACATTGACTCCTGTACCAAGGCCATGAGTCAAGGTCTCGCCAAACCAAAAGTATTTTATACCATTTTTCTTTTTCAAGGCCCTGATATCTGTATCGGCAATGACAAAATGCGCCTTTGAAACCGACCTGCCAATTTCAGAAACTATTGACCCTCCTCCGCCGCCAATTCCAATAACCTTAATTCGCGCCTTAAAAAAGGACTCTGCCGGAAACCCTATTCGCGAACTTTCAGTTCGCGACGGGCCCGACGCTGCTTTAGCAGCGTTTAGGGTTCTTCTGCGTTTTTTTATCTTTTTTACAGCAACTTTTTTTCTTTTTAATATCGGCTTCTTTTTAGCTCTTTTTTTGATCTGGACTTTTTTTCTTAAAATCTTTTTTGGCTTTATTGATTTTTTCACCTTCTTCAATTTTACCGGTTTTCTGGTCTTTTTAGTTTTTAATTTTCTTTTAACTAAAATTTTCCTGCGCTTTACAGGTTTTTTTATCTTCTTTTTTGCCACTTTCTTTACAACCTTCTTTTTCTTTGGTTTAGCCATTATATTATATGTTAACTGCTTATAGAATAAAATCAAGTTTTAACAATAAAAAAGCCTCAGAAATGACTTGCATCACTTCTGAGGTCTGTTGTTTTGCAACAACTTCAGGCCGCGAGCTCGGCCCAGTTGGTTTTCGGCAAAACCGCTTTCGAACCTGCCGCGCACAACGGACACTGTGCCGGATCCCAAGCGTCAACCTGACGCTCAATGAACGGCACGATGACGCGGCCATCGGGCAGCGCGTGGACAATCTCCGGCGGCCGATGGACAAGCACTCCGACGATCGGAGCAAAAGTCACCGGATAAGGATTGCCGGCAATCATGGCGGCTTTTGTAGCCTCTCCACTATCAAAGGTTGTCACCAACTCTTCAATACCCAGGAGCACCGAGCCTTCCGGAGCCGGATCATCTGGCTTGAAGATCATCTTCTTGCCCTTCGGATCCGACGGATCCTTTTCCGGCACGAAGGTCTTCACGCCCAGCAACCGGCCGATGTCTCCGGCCAGCAGAATCGACGAATACGGCGAACCATACACGCCGTCCACTTTGCCGAGCCCGGCTTTGCGCAATTCGGCAATCATGCAGGCCGCGGCGATCTCGCGCAGATTGCCAAAGGACAACAAACGCTTGACCAGAAAGAATCCGTTGCTATGCTTGCCCGAGTGCAAGATGGCATGAGCTCTTGCCGGATCGCCGGAATAAACCCAGCCAGCGCGGAAAAGCTTGAACCACTCCAGAACATCGTCTGGCGACGGCAAGCGCCACACCTCGTCCTTGAACTCCACCCTACGAGCATCGTGAGACAAACGAATTCCCATCAATTTTTCCATGGTCCACATAACTATTTTCCTCTTTTCTTGGTTTGAGGTTAAAACGGCCACTTGCCGGCTTCGCGAGCAGCGCTAGCGAGCTCATCGCGATTGTCGATCGCCTCCAGACGCGCTGCGCTGGCAAACTTCTCGGGCTCGCACTGGTGCTTGCCCTTTTTGTTCTGCCAGGCGTAGGTAAAATTGCGCGAATTGTTGACAACAACGCCAAAACCGTCGTCCCGAATTCCAACGACAGAATCCTGCGCCGAAGCGCCTTGGCCGCCGTAGCCGGGCTTCAAGAGCCAGGCGTTAGGCAGAAGGCCGCGCATAATGACCGCGTCGTTGGGGTAAGTTGCCCCCATCACGACACCGACGTTACGCAGACCGCAAGCACCTTCGGTGCCTCTGCCCCATTCGTTGACCATAAACGCCACCTTCTGCCAAACAGGACGATCCGAGTCGCTCGTCTGCAACTGCTCGACATACGAGTTTGGCTTGAAACTGGTCTTGGTCACCACGAAGATGCCCGTACCATGCTCCTTGACCCTGGCGACGAACCTGCTGATGCAGTCTTCGCCAATGTAAGGCGTAACGGTCAGGCAGTCTGAGCGGACAGGAGAAAGAATCTGCGAAAGATCCGCAGGATCGGCTCCCATTCCGAAGAATGGCACTTTGCCGAGATATGCGTCAGCGTAAGCATCAGCCGTGTCGCCACCGTCGTTTCTCTTGCCATCGGCGATGACCAGCAGGCCCTTGGCCTGCGCATAGGTCACCGTTTCTTCAAACGCCCAGATCCCCCATTGCCCATAGCGCTCGAGGAAAGCCAGGTTGGGCTTCACGCCGACCAAAAGGTCATGGGCCGCGTCGATGATGGCGCAGTTGAACCTGAGCGCCAAACGGCCCATCGCTTCGGTAGTCCGGCCGTAATGCGCAACGACCTCCTTAATCAGGTGCGGAGGAATACAGCGCGGCTGAAAATCCAGCCCGCCGAGAAGAATGCTCTTCTTGGTTTGCGCCGCTTCGCACAAACGGTCTGAAAAACATGCAACGCTAGACATAGCACACTCTCCTTCCGGCCTTTCGGCCAAAAAAGTTATCGGATGTCAAAGGCCTGCCAAATACGTTAGTTTCTATACTAATCAAAACCGCAATATATGTCAACCATAAACCCGCTGAAAAGCGGGTTTATAAAATATTATATTTTTATGCTTTAATTAATTGGTACTCGCCGCCATGATGAACTAATTTAAACTTGTATCCGAAATGATCCTCAAAAACAGCTGACCCATGATTGTAGGCTTGGTCAAAAAAAACTTTCGCCTCGACACCATCCAATTCGCGCGACAAATAACGCATTCCAGCGGCTGTATCATTATCATATTCAACTATGTGCCCGTGGATTGTTATTTTCATATTTTTAAATTTATTTCAATAGTTTTATTTCTTGAAGAATATCCGGAAATAATTTTTACCGAAGATGAGCCGATTTTAAAATAAACTGCCAAGGCATTTCTTATGGCTTCGTTTGCCTTGCCTTTTTCCGGCGGTTCTTTTACAAAAACAACAAAATTATTTTCGTCGATTTTTTCAACTTTTTCTATTTTACTATTTGGCTTGGCTTTTACAAAAATTTTCATACAACTACCATTTCGCCCTGGCCGATTAAATCTACTTCTTTTCCTTGAACTAAAATTGCCTGCTGGTCTGTCAAAATTTTTAATTTATTCCTCTGCCATTTAAACGGCATTTTTTTCTTTATAATTTCGGCGTGTTCCGGCTGATAATGGACAAAAATATCAAACCCTACAAGATTCAGCCCTTTTAAATTTTTTAAATGTGAAATATTTTCCTCTCCAGACCACCCGGCAGTTTTTATTGTTTTGCCGGCTACTATGCTTCCGGCCGAGGCTCCAATGTAAACCTTTCCTTCTTTTAACAATTTTCGTATAACTTTTTCAAATTTACACCTTCTCATTGAATTGAGCAAATAAAAAGCATTTCCTCCTTCAACAAAAATAATATCCTTTAATTTCAATGCTTCCATAACTTGGGCCTCTGTTTTTCCGTCAATATCCACTTCCTCAACATTAAAACCCATTTCGTCTCGCATAATTACCCAATCGCTTTTCAAATATTCAAGATTTTCTAAAGGTTTGGCTGCCGTAGAAATAAAGGCGACTGTTATGTCATAAGCCGGTTTTTGCAACAACTTTATTATTTCGTTTTTCATTTGCATGCCACTCGATGTTAAAAGCAGAGTTTTTGCCTGACCATGCCTAATTGCCTGTTTTATTGCTCCCACCAAATAATAAAGTACAGCTAAAATTATCAGCAATCCGCCAACAACCCCTATTCCGGCAATGCCAAATGGAGTCAGGAAAAATTGCAGAATGTCTGTTTTAAAAAATTGAACCTTAAGCAACGGAATCTGCCAATAAATATTTAAAATTGCTTTTGCGTCAAACGCTTCTTTTTTCCCGACAGCCAAAACATATTTTCCTTTATTTTCTGTATTGTTTGCTGAAAAAACTTCTATCTTATATTTTCCGGCTGGAACCTGTCTATCGAATTCCGGCCCTTTTAAATACCAATCCCTGCCGAACGATTCATAAGTCTCGGCCCATTGGAACGTTGCGCCGTCAATTGAAGCAATTTGTTCGGGCGGATTATCTCCTTGCAACAAAAAAACATTGGCAGAATATTTGCCTTGAGCATTCGCTGCCTCTGGCACCAAAAGATTTAAATAAAGATCAAAGTCCTTATTTGAATTTATAAAATAATCCCTTGGCTGGCCGCTTAGCTCGTCATAAAATGCCTGAGACAGCTCCGGGTCGCTAATTTGTACATCTCCTTTT
>JAPLZD010000034.1 GCA_026395195.1 Candidatus Staskawiczbacteria bacterium | reverse complement strand
AATTCAATATCAGCCGGTTTTGATGCGTGCGCGATTGGCAATGGTTTTTGTTTTTTTACCGCGTATCCAGGAACTTCAAATCCATGGTGTATAGACTACACGGGTTTTGCCGGACCGCCTGGTGCTAATTTTCATCCAACGAACTGTAACGTGGGCACCTTTCCCAATTTTACATGTAACACCTGCAATCCTTAATTAAAATCTGAATAACAGCCAGGTCGGGCTGTTTTTTATTCTTCTCTTGCAACTGCTATGCCCCAGACGGATTTTGCGCCCGAGTTTCGCAAAATGAGGGTGCATTCGTTCATTGTAGAGCCGGTGGTATAAACGTCATCAACTAAAAACACTTTTTTATTTAGAAAAAGGTTTTTTACCCCGTTAGAAATTCCATTTCTAACGGGGTTTATTTCAAAAGCATTTTCTAGATTTTTTTCTCTTTCTTCTTTTTTCAATTCCATTTGGGGCTTTGTGGACTTTGTTTTGACTAAAACATTTGAAACAACTGGAACATTTAAAACCTTAGATAATTCTTTTGCCAGCTCTTCAGACTGGTTATATCCGCGTTCGCGGAGTTTTTTTATGTGAATAGGAACGGGAATCAAAACTGAATTTTCCCAGATTTCATCTGTGTTATTTTTAGCCAAAACAAAATGCTCAATTAAAATTGACGCCAAAGTTTTTGCCAAGTCTTTTAAATACGGCTGGTATTTAAATTGATAAATTAATTTTTGGGTTAGGGAATTATCTTTATAAGAGAGTGCAAAATAAAGCCCGGAAAGTTTTTTGTCCTGGCACTTAGAACACTTCCCAGGCAGGCGGTTTTCTTGCGTTGTCAAAAGTTTTGCTGGCCTGTCGCACAAGCAATAATTAAATTCGGAAATATCTAAAAGGTGCCGGCAGTCGCCGCATAAATACGCCCCCTCTTTTTGACAGCCCAAGCAGAACTTTGGAAAGAATAAATCTTCGAGCCAAGCAGCGAGAAGACCCAGCCCTCTAAGCCCCTTTGAAAATTTATTAAAACTATCGCTTTCGCCGCCTTTTTGGTTGTTTATTTTTTGTATATCTTGCATAGAGGGCTGGGTGCTCACTGCGTTCGCACTTATCCACAGTGTTTTTTATTTGACTTCATTATATAATAAATTAACGAAAATGGCTTTAGAACTTCCAGCAAATTTTAATATAGAAAAAATAAAAAAACTCAACATTTTTGAGAATCCGCTTAAAATGTTTTTTCCTAAAAAGATGGTTGGCATTGATGTGGGTACCGCATCCATTAAAATTGTTGAAATATCAAGATGGGGGCAGGGAAAAACTTTAGAAAATTACGGCGAAATAAAGTCCGTTTCCCTTTTTAAAGAACCTTTTAGAAATGTAGAAAAAGGAAGCTACATGCTTTCAAATTATTTTGTTTCAAGGGCAATAAGAGCTGTTTTGGACGAAGCAAGAATAAGAACAAAAGGAGCTATCTTTTCTATCCCCGACTTTTCAACTTTTTGCACTTCTTTTGATTTGCCCCCAATGACGGCAAAAGAGCTCAATGACGCAGTTTATTATAATGCTCCGCAATATATTCCTCTGCCGGTGACAGAAACAACTTTGGACTGGAAATTAATAAGCGGCATCCCCGGCGATAAAAAATCGCCCTTAAGAATATTTTTAGTGGCAATCCCCAATCAAATTATACAAGATTACCAAAAGGTTGCCCAATTGGCAGGTTTGGAACTTTATGCGGTTGAAGCAGAAGCGCTCGGGCTGGCGCGGTCATTGGTAAGAGAAAAAAAGGGCTGTATTTGCGTTATAGATATCGGCGCGCAAAGTACTACGATAAATGTGGTTGATAAATTAAATTTGAAAAAAAGTTTCAGTTTCGATTTTTCCGGCAACCAGCTGACTTACAGCATATCCTCGGCTTTGGGCTTGGGGCATGTTGAAGCCGAAGAATTAAAAAACAGGGAAGGACTTATTTCCGCGAAGGAAGAGATTTCAAAAACTTTATATTTATTGGTGGATCCCTTAATTCTCGAAACAAAAAGAGTGTTGTCTGATTTTTATCAGCAAGAAAACAAAGACGTTGATTTAGTTTATCTGACTGGGGGAACGGCCGCCTTGCCCGGTTTAAAAGAGTATTTTCAAGAGATTCTAAAGAAAAATGTGGAAATTCCTAATTGTTTTTCAGAATTATTGTATCCTCCAATTTTAGGCAGAACCCTTGAGAATATGGCCCCCAGTTTTTCTGTGGCAACTGGGGTGGCGCTAGGGGGCCTGGAAATATAAATGTGGTATAATTAAAATAAGAAAACTTTATCGTGGATTTCAGTGTTATTTTTCAGCTAAGGACTAAAAGATTTTTGTGGATGGATG
>JAPLZD010000028.1 GCA_026395195.1 Candidatus Staskawiczbacteria bacterium | reverse complement strand
CATTCACGTAACGTCGCTCCGTCAGGCTTTCGCCCATTGCGGAAGATTCTCGACTGCAGCCTCCCGTAGGAGTATGGCCCGTGTCGCAGTGCCATTCTTGGGGGTCGCGCTCTCACGCCCCCTACCCGTCATAGACTTGGTAGGCCGTTACCCTGCCAACTATCTGATAGGCCGCAGGCCATTCCAAAAGCGCATTGCTGCTTTACCCTTGCGGGACTATGGAGAATTACCCCGTCTTTCGACGAGCTATGCTCCGCTTTTGGGTATGTACCCACGTGTTACTAAGCCGTTCGCCGGTTGCATTGCTGCCCCCGTGACTTGCATGCCGGTATCCACGTTACCAGCGTTCACCCTGAGCTAGGATCAAACTCTCAAATATACAGTTTGATTTACTACTCTTGCTCTGAATAAATCCAAAGCAATTAGAATAAACTACTAATGTGTGATTTACTTTAATTCTTGCGAAAAATTTCAATCTAATTCGAAACAACTTTAAAAAACTAATGTTGTTTTTGCCGACTTTTAAAATGGTTTTAAAAGTCGTGCTCATTATTTAATTATCAATGTTGCAGTGTTCTTGCCTGCCTGCCGGTAGGCAGGTTGAAAAAAACACCCGCGAAGTCACCCCCTTCAGAGGTGCCTTCGCGGACGTTTTATAACAAACGTTTAAATTTTTGAAATTAAGTTTTCGAAGATATTTTTAATTTAATAATATCTTTCTCCTGCAATATCCATATTATATCAAAATAAACCCTTGTCAATACCTAAAAACCATATGAGCCGGTGAAAGGATTCGAACCCTCGACCCACGCTTTACAAAAGCGTTGCTCTACCACTGAGCTACACCGGCTTATTTTTCTGCCTTATTTTGCGAAGCAAATGGTCAACTTTTGTCTCAACTTTTAAGGTCATCACTTTTACCCAAGAAAGAAGCTTGTGCAAATAGATCTGATTTTCAAAAGCGGCTAAAACACCTTTAAATCTATTTTCTATTCCAGCAATAAAATGGTGATTTTTAATTCCCATGCTTCCATTTTGCGGCAAGGTATTCAAAGCAGGAATTTTGCGAACTAAAATTAATAAAACGCCTACAAAGCTTAACACAAAAATAATTGTAACGATAAGTTCTACCATAAATTAAATTTCGAATCTTGAGAATTTTTTAATCTCTATGTTTTCTCCCACCTTTGCCACCGTGTCTTCAATAATATTTTTTATTGTTTTGGTGTCGTCTTTAATCCAAACCTGAGACAATAAAGAAACTTCGTCTTTATACTTTTTCAATTTTCCTTCTAAAATTTGTTTTACAATATTTTCCGGTTTTCCCGAATCTTTTATCTGCTCTTTATAAATTTTGGTCTCGCCGTCCAAAAATTCTTCCGGAATATCCTCTTCCTTAATAAATAACGGCTTCATTGCGGCAATTTGCAGACAAACTTCATGGGCTAAATTTTTAAACTCGGGCGACTTTGCAACAAAATCCGTTTCGCACCTTATATCCAATAATACGCCTGTTTTGGCATTGGGGTGCACATAGCTTTCAATCAGCCCCGCTTTTGTTTCTCGGGAAACTTTTTTGTCTAAAACTTTTTTGCCCCACATTCTTAAAAGCTCCTTTGCTTTTGTATTGTCTCCCTTTGCTTCTTCCAAAGCTTTTTTGACTTCCGATAAGGAAACCCCTGTTTCTTCGCGTAATTGTTTGATTTGGTCAATTGTTACCATTTTATTTTAGCTATTTTACTGGCCTATTGCTTATTATACAATCTTTTATCTTTTCCAGTACATACTTGACTGAAGAAATTGCATCATCATTGGCCGGAATTGGATAATCCACAATGTCCGGATTTATATTTGTATCAACAATTGCAACAATTTTAATCCCCTTTTTCTTTGCCTCTCTGGCTGCTGTGATATCTTTGTCTATGCCAAAAATAACAACCGCCTCGGGCAACTTTTGCATATTTCTTATGCCTTCAAATTTTATTTTTAATTTAGCAATTTCCCTGTCAAAATCCAATCTTTCTCTTTTTGTATATTTTTCCAATTCGCCGGTTTCTTTTTTTCTCTCCAAGTCCTTAAAATAGCTGACTCTTTTTTGGATTGTTTCAAAGTTGGTGAATGTCCCGCCCAGCCATCTTTCTGTCACATACGGAATTCCAATTTCTTCTGCTGATTCCTTCACCAAATTTTTAAACTGAATTTTTGTGCCGACAAAAACTATTGTTTTTCCTTCGGCAGCAAGTTTTGCAATAAAAGCCAGGGCTTTTTCAAATTCTTTTGCTGTTTTTTCCAAATCAAAAGTATGAACATTGTTTTTGATTCCGGAAACATATTCCTTCATTTTGGGGTGAAGTTTTGAAACCCTGTGCCCAAACTGGACACCCGAGGCTGACATTTCGTCAACGTTTAGCTTAATTTCTCCTTTTGCCATGGTTATTTTTTATTTTTAGTTGACCTTACTCGCGTATCTTTAACTCTTTTAACAGCCGTTGATTTTTTGGCTGCTCTTTCTTTAAACTTCTGGACTCTTCCCAATGTGTCCATAACTTTTTCTTGTTTTGTATAAAAGGGGTGGCACTTTGCGCAAACTTCTGTTTCTATAATTTCTTTGGTTGAACCTACATTAAAAGAATTGCCACATGCGCAGTGGACACTAGCCTTTGGATAATATTTTGGATGAATATCTGCTTTCATATTTTTTGTATATCCATATAATAGCAAACTTTTTTACAAAAGGCAATACCCCTGCCTGCCTGCGGGCATAAAAAAGGGGCGGCTTGGTCCTTCTCCAGGAAAATTCCCAAGCCACCCCACACAAAAAGAACGCTTGCTGAGTGTTACCGACCACTCACTGCTGGCACCTCGGCCCGGCTTTAGGGATACGCGCACACCTCCCGACCGCCGGACATTCTGGTTTTGTTCGCCTCTTCACTTGCCAAGAATATGCGCGGGACAGCGGCCAAAAGCTGAATTCAATGCTCGCTCATATAGCGCCGGAGCCAGCATCTTCAACAGCAAAATGGACGCTAATTCCATTCTCGACTTTCGAGAGACCCTAATTCTAGCCAGACCTCACGGCCGTGGAATTCGCTCTCCTCCACGCGGAAACAAGCGTTCTTCAAACTCACTTTACAAGCTGCTAACTAAACCCTACTACAAACTATTTTCAAAAGCAAGAATTTTGTAAAAAAAATGGCGTGCCGCATTCGCGAACGCCCCGATCAATCTCATTTTGCAGGCTGTTCGACTAGAAGAGCCAGTTCCGGAAATCGGCGAATAAGATCTTCGCGAACGTTTGGCTCTAGCAATTCTAACGAGCGCCTGCTGAACTGCTTTGGATACCAACCTTGCTTTTGCTCTTTTTCTATACTTCTTTTGCGAAGCACTTCGTTAAGCAAGCCGGTCAAAAAATAGTGCGGGACAAAGTCGTCATCTTTATGCCCAGCTGCTAAAAGCTTCTGGTGAACTCTTTCTGCTACCTCGTCGCCATGTATCGACTGGTGCAATATGGCAATATATTCCCGGACCTCAGTGGTCATCATACTCATCAGAAGTTCTCCTTTTTGTGAAAGAAACCAATTTTAAATTACCATTTAATCTTTTCAAAATCAAGGATTTATGATATTATTTTGGAATGGAACAAGATTTCTCAAAATTTACGGCAGAAGATTGGAAGAATTATAAACCAGATGTTCCCGAAGGGGAAGAAAAAACTGAAAAGCAGTCGGCGATTATTGAAATACGCGCGGGACAGGGCGGCGACGAAGCCGGACTTTTTGCTAAGGATTTATACAGAATGTATTCGCGATACGGCCAGACAAAAGGCTGGAAAGAAAAAGTTTTAGATTCAAATAACTCAACTGTGGGCGGATATAAAGAAATAATTTTTGAATTGTCCGGAGCTGGAGTTTACGACGAATTGCAAAATGAAGGCGGGGTGCACCGAGTGCAAAGAATTCCAAAAACCGAAAAACAAGGCAGGGTTCACACTTCAACTGCAACTGTTGCTGTTTTACTAAAACCAAAAAAAACAGAATTTATTATTTCTCCGGCTGATTTGGAAATTACAACTTATAAATCTTCCGGCCCAGGCGGACAATATGTCAACAAAACAGAATCAGCAATTAGAATTGTGCACAAACCTTCGGGGCTTGTTGTTACCTGCCAGTCAGAAAGAAATCAGCAACAGAATAAAGAAACCGCCATGACTCTTTTGGCGGCCCGACTTTTGCAAAGACAAGAAGAAACTGACTTATCAAAATTATCAACAGAAAGAAGAGACCAGATTGGCTGGGCAAAACGGTCTGAAAAAATTCGCACATATAATTATCCGCAAAACAGAATTACCGACCACAGAATAGAAAAAAGCTGGCACAATTTGGAAACAATTGTTAATGGCGACTTAGAACCAATTATCAAAGCCTTTAAAAAATGAGGTTTTGGCAGGAGGTGGACATTGTCCCATTGTCAACAAAGCTTTGGATACACGATGCCCTAGACATAACAGATCTGGCATAAGCAGAAGACCCGCCATAATATCTTGATGCTGCCGAGCTTTCCGTAGAACTTGTCTGAGCAGAAGCTCCCAAATCTGCAAGATACATGCCAGATGCCGTGAAAGAATCTTTGATGCCCCACGGGTCTGCAGTGGTTCCAAGCAAGGCCTTCAACCTGTCAGCAAATAAATTCCATGTTGAAGCGATAAATTGCGCAGGACCCATTGCTCCGCCCCAGCCGCTTGGAGCTCCTCCCGCATAAGCTGGTATCCAACAGGAAACCGGAGTGTCATAGGGGTCTCTTCCTAAAGCCGTTGTAATTTGCATAAATGGCTGGACGTCTCTGGTGGGCTTCATAACTCTTATTATCGGGGCCCCCGTAGAAATCTTTTTCCCGTTGCCAGTGGTAGCGTCTGTTAATACACACTGCCCGACATTTCTGCCAATGGCAGACTCCTGGCTGATAATTGCCAGTAAAAATGCCGGCCTTATATTAACAAGGGCAGCTGCGCTTTGCGCAACCGCCAGCGCTTCGCCAAAGGTCGGCGCCTTTGAAACTCCCGCAACTTGGAAAAGCATCGCTTTTATTTTAGCGGCCTTGGCCTCTGCGTCGGTTTTATCTTTCAATTGCTGCTGGTATTGAGCCTCTGTTAATTTTAGATATTGGTCCTGCTGTGTTTTATTTTGCTCATTTTCCTGTTTTTGCAGGGTTTGTAAAGTAATTGTTTTTTGCAGCTGGCTTACCTCCCCGTCCATTTTTTCTTTCTGCCCCTGCAAATAAGTTTGCAATTTTTGGGTGCTGTCTAACAGGTCTCCAACTTTTGAGTTAAGGCTTTCCAAATAAACCATATTGCTGAAAAAATTGGAAAGATCGCCTTCAAGCAAAATAACAAAAGCCGGTTTTTGGTCCTCCTCATATACCGACTGTAAAATATTGGCTATTTGATTCTGCGAATCTTGTATGTCGGCTGCTGTTTTATCTATTGAATCTTTTGTATCGGTAATTTGAATGTTTAAGTCCTTAACCATTATCTTGCCCTGATTAATATCGGCTTCCAAACCCTGAATTTTCTTTTTCAACTGGGCAATAGCGCTAGACAATGTACTTTTTTGCTGGGCTGTTTTAGTTAAATCTTTGGCAATGGCAGATGCTTGCTGGTCGTAATAATCGGCGCATTTTTGCAAAAAAATTTTACAATCAGCCGAACTCATATTGGGGCACCCAGTACTTAAATCAGCAACCGAAGCGCACTGGCTTCCCAAATCAGCTGTCTGTGCTAAAGCCCTGCCTGCCGGCAGGCAGGCGAAACCAGCCAAACCTGTTAGCACAACTGCCAGCAATAAAAAACATGCATTTTTTTTCTTAAGCATGTTTTTATTATAACCTTATTATTTTTTTTCCTCAACTGGCTTTTCTTCCTCAACAATTTCTTCGGTCTTTTTTTCCTTCTCAACTTTTTCTACATCCTCAACCTTTTCTTCAATTTCTTTTGCCAATTCTTCTTCAACTTTTGCCGGAGCCGACACCGAAGCGACAATTTCGTCTGGGTTTGCGGAAATTTTTACATCTTTGGACAGAATCAAATCCTTAATTAAAATGTGGTCTTCAAATGTGTTTAAACTATCTATTGAAACCCTGATCTCGTGCGGTAAATTCTGCGGCAATGCCTTAACCTCCAGCTCTGAGATGTTTTTAACCAAAGTTCCGCCCAATTCTTTTACGGCCAAAGATGTTCCTTCAAAAACCAGCGCAACTTTTACTTCTACTTCCTCTTTTAATGATGTCTGAAAAAAATCAACGTGAATCACTTTGTCTGTAACAGGATCTTTTTGCATGTCGTGCACTAAAACCGGCCTTTTTTCTTTCTCCCCTTCCACATCAAGCTCAATTAAAGAGCTTTCACCGGCTGACTTAAAAACTTTCTTAAATTCTTTTTCGTCTAAATCAAGTAAAACATTTTTTATCTGGTGACCGTAAACCACGGCAGGTATTCTGCCTAAATTCTTTAAGGTCCTGACCTTCCTTCCGGTCTCCTTTCTAATTTTTGCGTTAAGTTTTATCATTCTATTTTTCTATATGAATGCATTGGGCCGGGCATGCCTCGGCGGCCGATTCTGCACACTCAGTTTTTTTTACTTCTAATTCTTCTATTTCGGCTGTTGCTGATCCTATAACGTGGGCTTTTCCATTATCTGCCATTTCAAAATATTTCGGGCATAATGCCGCACACGAACCGCATCCGATGCATTTTTCTACTTCGTGTTTTATCTTAGGCATAATGTTTAGATATTAGTATATTTTATTCGCGCTGTCAAATAGCTTTATCTTTGACTCAACAACCTTTTCAACTGAATTTATAGCATCTGGCAAAAATTTGTAAGGCGTAATCTCTTCTAAATTATCCTTCAAATATCTTCTCAAGTTTCCCGAAAAAGCCAATCTTAATTCGGTGTTTATGTTTATCTTTACTATTCCCAATTTAATAGCTTCTTTTATGTCCTCTTCTGGCGTACCCGAGCCACCGTGCAAGACAAATAAAACATCCGGCACTTTTTCTCTTGCAGCCTTCAAAACATCTAATCTTAAATTTGGGTCAATGCCGGAAATCTCAATGCCATGGAAATTTCCCATGCTGATTGCCAGCAAATCAACTTTGGTTTCTTTTACGAATTTTTGCGCTTCTTCGGGTTTTGTCAAATCTTCTTCTTTTATTTCAAATTTTTCCGAATAAAGCGTAGACGAATCTGTCCCCAATTTACCAACCTCTCCCTCAATCAAAATTCCCTTCCATTTAGCATGTTTTTTAACCTCTTTTGTAATTTTTATATTTTCTTCCAATGGCAATTTTGAACCATCGAAATGAACCATATCATAGCCCGCATCCATCGCCTGCTTTAGATACTCAAATGATTTTCCGTGGTCCAAATTCAAAAAAATCGGCAAGCCCGTCTTCTTTCGCAAAACATCTCTCAACGCCACAGCTTCCTGTAAGCCAAAAAATTTGCTTTCGCCTTCGGAAGTCCCCAAAATTATTGGCGATTTTAATTCAGCGGATTTGTTGACAATTGCCTTCATTTGGCTGAAATCAGAAAAATTAAACTGCGGTATTGCAAATTTTTCCGCTTGCGCCCTCTCAAAATAATATTTTAATGTCTTCATAGATTTATTTTGGTAAGCATAAATTATTTTCTGTGCAAAGCTGTTTTGCGACTGCAATTCTGTCGAATTTTGAATTTTTATCCAGCAAGCCTGTTTTAGCTCCAATTTCCGCCAAATTTGCCGCAGAGTTTGCCAATCCGAGCGAAATTGCCCTCTCAATATCGCCATTATATCTGATAAAATCTGACAAAAATCCTGAGCCGAAAGAATCGCCGGCGCCCGTTGTATCAACAATTTTTCTGTCCGGATTTGGCAAAGCAGAATATAAATATTTGCCATCAGAAACCACCACTCCATCTCCCCCTTTTGTCATAACAGCTATACCCGGACAAATTTCATCGAGTTTTTTAAATATCTCATTTTCATTTTCAAAAGGGATTTTTGTGAGATAAGCTGCTTCTTCCTGGTTTAGAAATAAAACATCAATTTTAGAAAAAATATCTTTTAATTTCTCTTCGCTCATCGACAATTGCTGTTTTGAAGGATTGCAGGCAACCTTTATGTTATTTTCTTTGGCGAAACTTATCAGCTTCTCGAAAACGCCGGCCAACGAATCAGCCAGCGGAGCTAAGTAAAACCATTTTGTTTTTTTTATTTTTTTCCAACGGATGTCTTCGTCGCACAATAAATCGGACGCGCCTCTATAAACCAAAATTGTCCGGTCGTCGCCATCGGCAGAAACAATAATTGACTGGTTAGTGTGTTTTTCCTTTTTCTTTACTATAAATTTGGCGTCAACTCTTAAGTGTTTCAATTCCCTAATAAGCTCCAACCCCGCCATGTCAACTCCAATTGCCCCGCAATAAGCTGTTTTAAAGCCCTGCCTGGCAAAAGTAGCAGCAACATTTGCGCCCCCGCCCCCGGAAGTGAAAAAAATGTCCTGCACATCAATTTTAGAACCAAAAGGCAGGCAGATTCCCTGCCCTGTCACAAAATCCTTATTATCATTTAAAATTTTGAACGATTTTGATTTTACGTAAATGTCCTGCGCCGCAGACCCAAAAGTTATAATATCGTACATTTTATTAAACATTTTTCTTAATTTTTTTCTCCGTATCAGCAATAGCAATTTTAGTTTTTAAGACCGAATCGGGGTTCAATGAAATCGATTCAATGCCCAGCTCAACTAAAAATTGGGCAAAGTCCGGAAAATCACTCGGGCCTTGTCCGCAAATGCCGATGTATTTATTGTTATTTTGACATACTTTTACAGCTTCTTCAATAAGCTCCTTTACTGCATCGTTCTTTTCATTTCCAATTGCAGATAAATTGGCATTGTCCCTGTCCAACCCCAGGGTAAGCTGTGTTAAATCGTTTGAACCAATTGAAAACCCGTCAAAAATTTCTAAAAACTTTTCAGCCAAAATTACATTTGCCGGAATTTCGCACATGACATAAATTTTCAGGCCGTTTTCGCCTTGCTTTAATCCGTTTTCAGCCATAATCTGCACAACCTTTCTGCCTTCATCCAAAGTTCTGCAAAAAGGGACCATTGGAATAATATTTGTTAAACCAAATTCTTC
>JAPLZD010000037.1 GCA_026395195.1 Candidatus Staskawiczbacteria bacterium | reverse complement strand
ATTTGTCGGAGGCATTATTATGCAGAATGGTTTTTTGTGGCGGGGAGGCAGTTTGTCGGGATTAAAAAAACCGCTTTTTTCCCAAAGCCGGTAAATTTTATCCTCAACCTCTTTTGCGTTGTATTGTGTCGGCAGTTCCATGTTTAATTATGTTATCAAATTTTAACTAATTCGTAAATTGCCGTTGGCGGAAATATTTTTCCAGCCGACGGTTTTTTTTACCTGCTCTGAGCCATGTCGAAGGGTGTTAAAATATCCGGCGATGGCGACCATCAATCCGTTGTCAGTTGATAAATCCGGTTTTGGGACAAAAAACTCGGTTTTTGGAGATTCTTTTTCTAATTTTTCTTTAAATTGTTTGCGAAGTTCTTGGTTTGCCGAAACTCCGCCGCCTAAAATTAAAGACTTGGCATTAAAATCTTTTACAGCTTTTATTGTTTTTTTAATTAAAACATCAATTACTGCCTGCTGAACTTCAGCTGCCATTTCTTTTTTGTTCGCTTTTTTATTTTTTTGCAAATAATAAAGCACTGCGGTTTTTAATCCTGAAAAGCTAAAATCATAGTCTTTTGTGTACATCATTGGGCGCGGTAGTCGGATAGAGGCTGGGTTTCTATTTTTTTCTGCAAGTTTTGAAATAATTGGTCCGCCAGGATATCCAAGCCCTAAAAGTTTTGCACATTTGTCAAAACATTCGCCAGCTGCGTCATCTCTTGTCTCGCCTAAAATTTTATAGCTCCCGATTTTTTTTACCAAAATTAATTGTGTGTGTCCGCCAGAAACCACCAAAGCAATTGCCGGAAATTTAACTTGCCTCGCCGAAGCTCTATACGAAGGCGGGTTTTCCAGAAAATTAACTAAAATGTGTGATTCAATATGATTTACCGGGACAATCGGAGCGTTTAATTTTAAAGAAAGTTCTTTGGCAAAATTAATTCCAGTCCAAAGGCAGGGTTCCAGCCCCGGACCGCTGGTAACAGCAATCAAATTAATATCAGGTTTTTGATTTGATATTTTTGCTTTTTTTAGTGCCTTAGATAAAACTATCGGCAAGTTTTTTTGGTGTTCGCGCTTTGCCATCATAGGATAAACCCCGCCATATTTTTTGCCAATTTCAATTTGCGAAGCAATAATATTTGAAAGCACTCGAAATTCAGGGGAATTTTTGTTCTCTTTTATTTCTAAGACAGCTATTCCGGCATCGTCGCAAGATGTTTCTATAGACAGGATTTTCATGACTAAAGTATACCAGAAACTTGCAAAAATTCAATTTTTAAGGTAATATTTGTTTATGGCTCTATGCGTCGCCTCGCGACGCCGAGCCCGACAAAAATCCTTAAGGATTTTTGTATAGGGGCCCTATCGTCTAGCCTGGTCCAGGACGCGTGCTTTTCAAGCATAAAACCCGGGTTCAAATCCCGGTAGGGCCACATGGAGAAAAAAGAGTACTTAAATATTTCAAAAGCCTCGGATATTAAAAATCCGAAGGAAAGACGGCTGTATAGATTTTTTGAAATGATTCCTGCAATTCTAAGTTTGGGCACACTTTTAGGCGTGTTTGTCTTTTCTTGGCTGGTGCCTTCCTGGGTGGCAATTTTTATTATTTGTTTTTGTTTTTATTATCTTTTTAGGATTTTGTATTTTTCTGTGCACCAAATCGCCGGTTATTTTAGGGTTAAAAGTAATATGAAAAAAGAATGGCTAAAGGAATTAAGAAGGCTTCCAAAATGGAAACCAAACGAAATTGGCGGAAAGGGTTCTAATGCCGCCTGGGCCGGAAAAGAGGCAAAAAAATTGATAGACCATTTAAAAATTCCTTACGAAAATATTTTATTTTCCGCTTTTGATATTGATACAAAAGTTTTCCCCGGTTATTTTGCCTGCGTTACCTGGCATTATTTAACTGAAAAAAACCCCATGCAGGCGAGCTATCAGCCGGTGCCGGTTTATAACAATAATATTTGGTCGGCTCCCGCTTTTTCGCGCGTTGTTTCCACTTCGAATACTTTTTGGCAGATGATTCAGCAGGAAAGGGCGGAAAAGTTAACCACTTATTCTTCGCATACAATTCCTGCAAAAGTATTTTTTGAGGTTGAGTATCCTGCCAATGTGGTTTCAGATGACTCGCGGATTTTTTGGAAAGCTTATTTATATTACGACGGAGATTACCGGGTTGTGCCTGTTTATTATATGGTTTCTATGGATGCGGTTATGGCAAAGAATTTTTGGCAAACTGCAATAAACCAGTACAAACAGCAAAAGCGATGGGCGTGGGGTTGCGACGAAATTCCATACATAATATTTGGATTCTTAAATAACAGAAAAATATCCACTTCCGCGAAATTTTCCCAAATCTACACAATTCTCGACGGATTTTGGTCTTGGGCGACTGCCGCGCTTCTGCTGTTTTTGCTGGGCTGGTTGCCAATTTTGCTTGGCGGGCAAAAATTCAATTTTACGGTTTTGTCTTTTAACCTGCCCATTTTGACCTCGAGAATTATGACAATTTCCATGATTGGAATGCTTGTTTCAGCCGTCCTTTCAACAATGCTTTTGCCGCCAGTTCCAAAAGAATTTAAATGGTATGTCCGATGGTATAAAAAATCCACCGTCTTTTTGCAATGGATATTTTTGCCTGTAACTTTAATTCTGTTCGGCGCTCTTCCGGCTCTTGATGCCCAGATCCGCTTAATGCTGGGCCGTTACATGGGCTTTTGGGTTACAGAAAAGATACGCAAGTAGTTTTTATATTTTTTTGGTGTATAATGGAATAAACAACACTAATATAATTTACTAAAAATTTAAATTAAATGGCAAAAAAATCATTCATCAGAAATTTTTTTAGAGAGTTTGTCTCAGAAGAAAATAGGCCCTTTAGAGTCAGATTAGGATACACACTAGCATCTTCTTTAGCCGGCCTAGTTGCAGGGGTTATTATCAGTTCTATTATCTGGTATCAGGCTCTTAATTATGCTGTAGAAGCCATAAAAAACATCTGCCTAAACCAATAATTAAATTATTTTTATTCAAAGTGGATGCGGGATTGGAATTGTTTGAGACGCTCTTTGAGCTGGGGATAATTTTTTAATTCGGGATCTTTTTCTAAAATTTCTTTGGCAGCTGCGCGGGTTTTTTCTACCAAAAATATATTTGAAAGCCCCTGCATTGCCATGTCAGGAATTCCGGATTGAACGGTTCCGTACAAGCTTCCAGGCCCGCGGATTTCCAAATCTTTTTCAGCTAATTCAAAGCCATTATTGCATTCAACCAAGGCTTTTAATCTTTTTCTGTTTAACATGCTTGGGTCTGTGGTAAACAAAAAGCAATAAGATTGCATGTCGCTTCTGCCGACCCTTCCTCTAAATTGGTGAAGCTGTGAAAGTCCGAAGCGTTCTGCTCCCTCAATCATCATAATTGTGGCTCTTGGCACATCAACGCCAACCTCAACAACAGAAGTTGAAAGCAAAATATCTATTTCTCCTTTTTTAAAATCCAGCATTATTCTTTCTTTTTCAGCTGGCTTCATTTTTCCGTGAAGCATTGTAATTCTCAAATCAGGGAAAACTTCTTTTGATAATTTTTCATATTCTTCTTTCAAAGCTTTTACTTCATTAATCGCTAATGATGACAAAGACATTGGCGCGTAATTTTGCGGGATAAACGAGCCATTTATAGGTCCGCTTTTTTCCAAAATTTCTTTTAATTTTGAGGCATTTGATTCAATTTTTGGATGAATAACAAAAACTCCTTTGCCATCGCTTACTTCTTTTTTTATAAATTCATAGGCTTCTTTGCGTTGCGATGGTTCTACAATAATTGTTTTTACTTTCTTTCTGTTTTTTGGCATTTCATCAATCAAACATAAATCCAAGTCTCCATAAACAGTCAAAGCCAAGGTGCGCGGAATTGGAGTTGCTGTCATTGAAAGCAGGTGGGGGACAAGCTTTTTATTTTTTATCAAATGATCTCTTTGTTCAACGCCAAATCTGTGCTGTTCGTCTAAAATTACCAGCCCCAATTTGCTAAATTCAACCCCTTTTTGGATTAAAGAATGAGTCCCAATGGCAATGTCTATTTGGTCAAACTCTAAGTCGCCCTTGAAACTTTTTTTGGAAACTTCAAAGGTTTCGCCGCCCCGGCAAATTCTTGCATCTTTTCCAGTCATCATTCCAACTTTAACGTCAAAGTTTTTTAGTAATTCTGAAACTGTTTTGAAATGCTGTTTTGCTAAAATTTCTGTTGGCGCCATAAAAGCAACCTGGTGCCCGCATTTTACAACATTTAGTGCACACATCGCTGCTACAACTGTTTTTCCCGAGCCAACGTCGCCTTCTAAAAGCCGCGACATTGGAACTGATTTTTCTAAATCCTTTAAAATTGCAAAGGCGCATTTTTTTTGCGAGTCGGTCAGTTGAAAGGGCAGAGAGTCTGTAAATTTTTTCATCAAATCTGCATCCATTTTACAAGCCGGCGCTTTTTTTATCATCAATTTTATTTTTTTTTTCAAAACATTCAGCTGTATCAAAAAAAGTTCTTCAAATGAAAAGCGGCTTTTGGCTGCGTCGGCATGTTCAAATGAATCTGGAAAATGCAGCTGCCATACAGCTTCCTGAATCGGCA
Source organism: Candidatus Staskawiczbacteria bacterium (assembly GCA_026395195.1). GTDB lineage: Bacteria > Patescibacteriota > Minisyncoccia > Minisyncoccales > Staskawiczbacteraceae > XYD1-FULL-39-28. The sequence goes on along the minus strand of JAPLZD010000037.1, from coordinate 2,549 downwards.
AAAATTTATATTTTTTAATTATTTCTTCAGGCAAAGATTCCTGAATTTGGTCGCAAAACCTGTAAAGCAACGGTTTTATTACATATCTTAGCCAGCGCGAAGTTACTCCTCTTGTTTCTGCATAAACCGGCACAATACGGCCCGTGTGAGTGAGTTCTTCATTTTCCCCGATTTCATTTATTCTTTCGTAAGCCGGATTGTTCAAATAAATTCCTTCTTTATAAAGAGAAATTTTGCCGGCCAGGCAGACAAAATCAACTTCTTTTAAGCTTTTTGCCAAGTAAGGCTGGTTAAACCAAATAACTTTTATTTCTCCATCTCTGTCTTGAATGGTCGCCTCGGTTAAGGACATAAATTTTTTGAAAGTATTCGTGTTCTCAATTTCTGTAATTTGTCCTTGCACGCAGACAGTCTGGCCTAATCTTTGGTGGGCTTCCTTTATTGAAATTATTTCTGAAAAATCATCATATCTTGCCGGAAAATAAAAAAGCAGGTCCTGCACTGTTTTTATGCCGAACTTTTTTAACTTTTTTGCGTAGGCAACGCCAACTTTTGGAATTTCTTCAATTTTTGTTGAAAGACCTATCATTTATTTTTTTAAGAAAAATTATTATCAGCAAAAAAATAATCCAAAAAATAATCATTGCCCAAATTGGCAACGCCCAAGCATTAGTTGCTCCGCCAAATGTATAATTTATCGGATAAAATGGTTTTACCGCCCACTCTCCGGAGTGAGTTGGGATGTCAATTATCAAATGTAATAAATAAGCAAAGAAAGAAATTTTCGGCAGTTTAAAAAATAAAATAATCGGCAAAATAATTAAAAAAGCGAAAAAAAAGCTGTGGGGAATATCCCATAGGGCGGTTAAAAAAGGATATAGCGCCCTGGCGCCATTCCAGTCGCTGTTTAGAGGGAAAAAGAACGGCCTGGCATTTTTCCAGCCTAAAAATATATAAAAAGGGATTTGTCCCAAGTCCGGCAAAAAAGAAAAAAACATTGCATAGATTTGGGTTTTTAAATTTTTATTGAAAGAGATTATCCTCCCGATTAAAATATGGCTTATAATATCCATTGTTTATTATATATAAATTGGCGTCCGCGAACAAAGTCGGGGACGCCTTAGTGTGCAAGAGGTGATTCCATCTTTCCACTCCTTTTGCCTCTCGTGGAGCGTTAACTCCGGACAGATTGATTTTGGTCCAGCAACGGCTGGCCCAGCTGCAGAATTTTTGCCTCTTCTTCTGCGATGAACGGCAAGTCCAGCTCTTCGGGACGGTGAGTCCGCTTAACCATTGCGATTGCTACCGCTTCTCCAAAAGCGCCGAAATGCTCGCGGATTTTGCGGAGAATCTGTTCAATTGATTTTAGCGGATAGCGTTCCCTTTTGTATCGCCGGACTTCTTGCTCCATGCTCTTAATCCTGTTGGCTAAATTTATCGCTGCCAACAGCCGTTTCTCCTCCGCCTCCTGGTCTGGAGGAGCCAAACCCTGCTTCTTCTGCCCTTCGCCCTTCATTTTTCATCACCTCCTTTCAAGGTGTGAAGGTACTGGTGCTTTTCCTGTGCGCCCAAGGGGATTCGAACCTCTATCCCAAGCTCCGCAAGCTTGTATTCTATCCATTGAACTATGGGCGCAAATTTCTATTTTGGAAATATTACTTTAAAAGATCCTGCCGCTCCTGCAGCCACCTGGTATTGTTGAATGTAAAATGTAATATTATTTTTGTTTATAAGAAAAACAGAATAATTTTCTTCTTTTGGTCCGGCCCCGGTATTTATCCATGAGTTATCTGCCATTTGCGGGTCAATTTTTTTTGTTAAATCTTTAATAGCAAAGTCGGATATTGTTTTTAAATAATCGGGCTGGTCAGGAAATAAATTTGCCAATTTTATTTCTATTTTTGTTTTAGGGCTGTAATTTACAGCCTTAGAATAGCTTGCGCCATGGGCGCCGCCTTCAAAGTTATAAATGTTTATAATTACGCTTACAGTATTTTCATCAACAACTCCTTTGTCGTATGAAATATCCAATTCATATTCGCGTGGATATTTTGCATAACCTACAGGGTCAACTTGTTTTACTGCCGCGTCATTTTCCAGAGAATTTGTTTTAAAATCGTTTATTTCTTTATCAATTATATCTTTTACTTTTTTGTTAAAATCATCCAATCCTGAGATTTGCGGATAAGTAATGTCAATTTTGAAAGGATCTGTATTATCTGTTATTTTTTTGTCCTCAACTGCTACGGCGTTTATTTTTTCATTTGGAGCTTTCACAACTTCTACATTTTTAAAATAAAAAAATCCTAAACCTAAAACCGCCGCAACAAACATTATTATTAATAATAGTTCTTTTCTAAAAGTCATAAGGCAAGCGGAGGAGGTGGGACTCGAACCCACGAACCCCGTGAGGGGTTACAGTTTTCAAGACTGTTGTAATAGCCACTATACGACTCCTCCACATTTTTTTTACCATAAAAATAATTATTTATCAAATATGTAGAAAGGTTTTACAATCCTTTACAATTTTGATATAATAAAATAATGAA
>JAPLZD010000013.1 GCA_026395195.1 Candidatus Staskawiczbacteria bacterium | reverse complement strand
TGGTAATAGCTGGTTCTTCCCGAAACAGCTTTGGGGCTGGCGTCTATCGTCAGCACTGAATAGAATTCCTTGGAGTTTCTCCAGGTTTTCTAATCAAACTCCGAATACCGCATGTATTGGATGGGCAGTAAGAACGCGGGGGCTAAGCTCCGCGCTCAAAAGAGAAACAGCTCAGATCGTCGTCTAAGGTCCCTAAATTAGACTAAGTGTTTTTAAGGAAGTATTTTGCCCTCGACAGGCAGGAAGTTAGCTTAGAGGTAGCTATCTTTTAAAGAGTGTGTAACAACTCACTGCCCAAACTTTCCGGATTTCCGGAAGGAGGGGCGAGATGCGCCAAAGATTTAGCGGGACTAAAGCCTAATACCGAAGACACGGATTCTCATAATTTATTATGAGAGTGGTAGGGAAGCATTCCCAGGGCGTCGAAGCAGGAGGGTAACCGACTGTGGAGCGCTGGGAAGAGAGAATGTTGGCCTGAGTAACCGCATTGCGGATGAAAGCTCCGCACACCGAAAGTCCAAGGTTTCCTTGGCAATGGTATTCAACCAAGGGTTAGGCGGCCCTAAGGCAAACCCGAAAGGGGTAGCTGATGGACAGTTGGTTAATATTCCAACCCTCGGATGCATTTCAATAGAAAGACGCATTACAGTAGTTTTGGCGGATTATTGGATTTCACGTTTTTGCACTAAGGTAAATCAAGGTGCGAGAAAAGGCAGATTCGTTTGCCAATCAAAATGAGCGCGATGCCGAGAAAAAAACTATTGAGCTAATTGCATTCGAACCGTACCGCAAACCGACACAGGTGGACAAGCGTAAGTATGCTAAGGTGAACGGGTGAGACCTCTTTAAGGAACTCGGCAAACAAGTGGCCGTAAGTTCGCAATATGGCCTGCCCAAGTCCGCAAGGATTTTGGGCTGCAACAAACGTATTTCAACCGACTGTTTATCAAAAACACAGCTCCGTGCTAACTCGTAAGAGGATGTATACGGGGTGAAGCCTGACCAGTGTTGGAATGTTAAGTTCGGGGGTGGTGGCCGCAAGGTTACTGCTCACTGAATGAAGCACCAATGAACGTCGGCGATAACTATAATCGTCCAAAGGTAGCGTAATCCCTTGCCGGGTAAGTTCCGGCCCGCATGAATGGCTTAACGAGTTGAAAACTGTCTCAAAGAGGCGCCCGGTGAAAATGCAATAACAGTGAAGATGCTGTTTACCTGCGGCTAGACGGAAAGACCCCGGAAGCTTTACTGTTCGTAGATATTGGTTATTGATTCCTGATACGTAGCGTAGTGGTGAGACTTTGAAGCGACATTTTCGGATGTCGTGGAGTCGCCGATGAAACAGCCATTTTTAGAAATTAATATTCTAATCCACTTTATTGTGGTGACAGTGTTTACTAGACAGTTTAAGTGGGGCACTTGCCTCCTAAAAAGTAATGGAGGCGTTTAAAGGTTGGTTAGCTTCGGATGGAAATCGAAGCGATAGGGCAAAGCCATAAACCAGCTTTACTGCAAGACGGCTATGTCGCGCAGTTGCGAAAGCAGAACTTAGTGAACCGACGTGTATTTTATAGAAAACACGAAGATCATCAGCCAAAAGCTACTCCGGGGATAACAGGCTGGTAGAGCCCGAGAGTCCTTATCGACGGCTCTGTTCGGCACCTCGATGTCGGCTCAACTTATCCTGGGGGTGAAGTAGCTCCCAAGGGTCCGGCTGTTCGCCGGTTAAAAAGTTACGTGAGCTGGGTTCAAACCGTCGTGAGACAGGTTGGTCCCTATCTACCGCAGGCGTAGAGTTTTGAGGAGATTTGTTCCTAGTACGAGAGGACCGGAATGAACTGACCTCTGGTGTATCGGTTGTTCTGCCAAGAGCATCGCCGAGTAGCTAAGTCGGGAATAGATAAGCGCTGAAAGCATATAAGCGCGAAACTAACTCCAAGATGAGAACTCATAGATTCCCGGAAGATTACCGGGTTGATAGGCTCCAGGTGTAAGCGCAGTAATGCGTTCAGCCGGGGAGTACTAATAAATCATTTATCCTTCGATATACTCAATTAATGAGTATTGAAGATTTTCACAGCGTAAGTAATAATAGGTACAGATTTTAGGTATTTTTAAATAAACCACAGATTGAGTTCTGTGGTGAAGATTATACTGGAGTTGTCCCACCTGATCCCATTTCGAACTCAGAAGTGAAATACTCCAAGGCCGATGGTAGTGCGCAAGCGCGAGAGTAGGTAGTCTTCACCAGAGAACTCAATTCCCCGTAAAACGGGGCAAGCAAAAAACCGATTTCAAAGTCGGCTTTTTTGTTATTTCATATTCTTGACAAACTAGAATAAAAGGTGTAAAATAAATTAGTAGTTGCTGTTTGTCAACTTTAACCCCAAGGTGCCAAAATGTTGGACCCAACAAAGCTTATGAAACGTCCGCCAGAAGGCAAAGATGTCCCGCGACCCAGGCAAGATAGAAGCTGGTACTTTGCGAAGCACATTTGTTTCGATCCGTCGCCGGCTCCGCTTTGCACCGAAACCGAAAAGCCCGAGGAAGCTTCTTCGGGCCAACAAACTTAATTCCGCCTCACGCGGAGAAAGGAATGTGCCATGATCGGAGACGTGATTGTTGGAGCTGTCATCGGAATAGTTGCCTTTTACATAGGGCGGCTGTTCGAGCGCAAGCGTCTCAACGATGACGCTGCGAAAGAACGCGCGCTCTGGGGCCAATTGGCCACCGAAGCGGTTCGCACCGTCTGCACGGCCGAGATCGAGAAGGGCTAAGATGCAATAGCCAACAAGCATCACCCGAGACCAAGAGGTTTCACCGAAAGGTAGCCGATTGGTCTCTTTTTTTGGTTTGGGGAGAAAAAGATTTGCATTTAAAAATGTGGTAGAGTAGAATAATCTATAACGAATTATCAATTTTATGTCTGGGGCAAAAAGTTTTTTTATTAATAGAAAAAGGAGTCTGGTCTTGAAATTCTTAGCTGGAGCAGTTGCTCTTTTTATTTTGCTGGTAATTTTGAATTTTTTTAATTCGGGAATAAGAAATAATTTTTTTGCGCTTTCGGCTCCACTGCAAAAGTTTTTTTGGTCGGCGGGGGAATCCTCGTCAGGATTTTTGGCCTCCATTTTTAACGGCGGGTCGTTTTTTAAGGAAAATCAGAATTTAAAATCAGAGAATCAAAAACTTTTGGAGCAGGTTGTATCTTTGCAGGCAATAATTGGCGGCAATCAGGCTCAGTCAACAGTTTCATCGGCCTGTCAAAACGACGAGTTTAAATTGCAAATGGCCGGAGTTGTCGGCTTGGAAAAAGAAGATAATCTCACAATAAACAAAGGTTCTGCCAGCGGAATTTTAGAAGGAATGCCGGTTATAACCGAACAAAAAGCTCTTCTGGGAAAAATTTCCAAAGTTTATAAGGATTATTCCGAAGTAATGCTAATTTCAAATAAAAACAGCGTCATTAACGTTAGGATTTTGCAATCTAATCCGGAGATTGACGGAGTGTTAAAAGGAAGCGGAGGATTGCAAGTTTATTTGGATTTGGTTCCGGTTGATGACACCTTAAATTCCGGCGACACTTTGGTAACTTCGGCCCTGGAAGGCACTTTCCCAAAGGATTTATTGGTTGGAAAAATTACAAAGGTTGAAAAAAATGACCAAAATCCTCATCAGCAGGCTCAGGTTCAGCCTTTTTTTAATATTTCCTCGGATAATTTGTTTGTAATCACCAATTACAAGCAAAAGTAAAAAATTTATCATGTGGATTTTTTGGTTAGGAACAATTTTACTCTTTTATATTTTAGCAACCCTGCAAGCCGGTTTTTTTGCGCATTTTAACTTTTTGGGCGCGGTTCCAAATTTAGTTTTTATTTTTTTTCTTTTGGTTTTGTTTTTCAGCGTTAAAAAATCCGGGTTTTCCTTAATTATATTTGCGGCAGCGGCAGGATTTTTTTTAGACATTTTTTCCGGGACAAATTTTGGTGTCTCAGTTATTTTATTGGCGCTTATTGGTTTTTTGGCGAAGAAGGCGCAAGGTTCTTTTTTGGAAGAGGAAGATAAATATCCTCTATCGCATTTTTTGCTGATTTTTTTGTCAGCCCTTTTTATTTATGAGGTTTTACTAATGTTATATTTGAGGTTTTTAGACCCCGCGCACGTAAAAATATTGATTGATTTTAGATTTTTGTTTGAAATAATTTATAATTTAATCGTTGCAACGGCCGGATTTTATATTTATAAAAAAGTGATTGGATTTACTAAAAAAATATGAAGAAATATAAAGTAAGAAATTCCGGGTTTGACATAGAGCCGCACGAGGTTTTTCTGGATAAACTAGCTCACGTTAGAGAGGAGGAGCTTGGAATTTCTGAAAAGAAACTTGAAGTGCCGCTGAAGGAACGAATATCGTATTTTATGTTTGCTATTTTTTTTCTGCTGGCAGCGGTCTTGCTTGTCAAAATTTTTTATCTTCAGGTTTTAGATGGTAAAAAAATGATGATTGCCGCGGAAAATAATAAAGGCTCAGCCAACATACTTGTGCCCGAGCGCGGAGTCATTTACGACAAAGACCTTAAAAAATTGGTTTCCAATTCGCCGGCGTTTGATTTGGTCTGCGACAGGGCGCATTTTAGCTATTCATCCGACATAATTTCCAGGGAAATTAACGACATGGCTCAGGCAACAGGGCAAAATATGGCCGATGTTTCCAGTAAAATTCAAGGCTCGGATGCTTCTCAGGTTTTAATAGCCGAGGACATAGATCACCAAAATTTATTGGTTTTAGAGACAAAAATTAATGATTTACAGGGCTGCTATATAACTCAAAATACTAAGAGAAATTATTTATACGGCCCGGTTTTCTCGCAAATTTTAGGATACACAAGCCGGATAAATAAAGATGAATATTCCGCCTCGCAGGGATATGCCATAAATGATTATATTGGCAAAATTGGTCTGGAAAAATATTATGAAACCTATTTAAGGGGTGTGCCCGGCCAGTCAAGGGCCGAAAAAACAGCTGCCGGCGAATCAGAAGAAGACAAAATACTTGCCTCGCCGCAATCCGGCGATAATTTGGTTTTAAATATTGATGCAGATTTACAGTCAAAAGTTTACGAAATTTTGGGAAAAAGACTGCAGGAGATTGGAGTTAAAAAAGGCGCGGCAGTGGCAATGAATCCGCAAACAGGAGCTGTTTTGGCCCTGGTTTCTTATCCTTCATATGATGATAATGCTTTTTCCGGCGGCATCTCGCAGAAAGATTTCCAGGATTTGCTGAACGATCCGTCCCAGCCGCATGGCTGGGTGGACATGAAAAAAGCTTTGGCTGTTTCTTCAAACATTTATTTTTACACAGTCGGCGGGGGATACGGCGATCAGCAGGGGTTGGGGCCGACAAAAATAAAAAAATATTTGTCTCTTTTCGGCTGGGACCAGAAAACCGGCATTGATTTGCCGGGCGAATATGCCGGATTTATTCCCGACCCTGCCTGGAAAAAAGCAACCAAGGGCCAAGGATGGTGGGATGGCGATACCTACAACCTGGCCATTGGCCAGTCAGACCTGCAAACAACTCCTTTGCAAGTTGCTTCAGCCTATTGCGCCATTGCCAATGGCGGAACTTTGTATAAACCGCAAATTGTAAATAAAATTATAAGCGGGTCGGGGAAAGATGCAAAAACAGTGCGGGAATTTTCTCCTCAAATTATTAGGAGCAATTTTATTGACCCGGCAAATTTAGAAATTGTTCGCCAGGGAATGCGCGACGGCGTGACAGAAGATTATGGCCTGTCGCGCTCCTTAAGAAGTTTGCCTGTGTCGTCAGCGGCCAAAACAGGAACAGCCCAAATAGGCCGGGAAAATGAATTTAATGTTTGGTCATCTGTTTTTGCGCCATATGACAATCCGCAAATTGTTTTGGTGCTTATGGCTGAAAACGTCCAGGGTTTGAGCACTGTCATTGTGCCGGCAGCCAAAGAAATTTTAAACTGGTATTTTTCAAAGAAATAATATTATAATAACTATATGGAAAAAGAACCGCCAATTATCGACAATTCAAAAGAAGGTTTTGGCCACCGCGCCCAGCACAGAATGGCTGAACTCACCGAAGACGCGTTTGATACCATTGACGAAGTAATTGAAACGGAAACCGGCGACAAGGAGGACAGCAAGGGCGTTGATGTTAAGATACGAATGGCCAGCCGGCTTTTGGCGCCCGATTATACTACAGCCGGACCCCAAAAAGTGAAAGAGAAAATCGACAGCATGGCCAGAAATCCATTTACCGTGGCAGTTAACGAAAATGGAGAAAGGGAAACTGCTTTAAGATTTGTGATACACGGCCTTGAAGACAATTGGAGAGATTTTGTTGAACAGGCCGACAAAACAGGAAGAAGGGTGGCAGAAAGCCAACCTCATAACGTAGTTGTTTCGCAAAAGAAAAAATGGATTGAGCAAATGCAATTTCAAATAAAATATTTTCGGCCATATTGCAAGGGCAAGAAAGATAAAGAGGAATTTTTAGATGACATTGAAGCCGCGCTAAAAATCGAGTGGTTAGATTAAAGCAAAAAAAACGAGCCGTTTCCGAAGAAACGGCTCACGAAGCCAGCTTTTGAGAAAGCTCGGACAGGAATGCTCCTTTCCGGGCTTTTTGTTTTTTTCCGTATTCCCAATGGAACCAGAAAAAAGCCTCGTCTTCGCTGACTATGCAGGAGATATTCATCTCCAGAGCGACATAAACAATCTCGCCCGGCTTTGCGCCAGCCCGAATGTTTAGCACGCCCCTTTCGCGCCCCACAGCTTCTCGCCTCTTGTTTAGAACCGCGAGAATTGACTCTCTCAGTTCGTCAGAGACAGGTGTTTTGCGCACGTAATTTCTCCTTTTGGGTGGAGTTGATGGGAAAGAACAGCATATTCAGTATAAACCTTATATTTCTGTTTGTCAATAGACACTATTGACAACAGATTATAAATATGCTATACTAAAAATAGGATGAACTTTGCCAATTTAGCTCGTTTTTTCCGCACATGCGTGCGGTACGGGTTTTTGCGCAGAGTTCCCAAATGAAGGAGTGGTGCAATGTTGAAGAAAGTGCAGGTGTTTGAGACGTTGTGCACGTGGATGACCTTTATCCTGCTGGCGATGCTCCTCTTCGGAGTGTTAGCCACCATGGCAAAAGGCGGTTCCCTGAGCAACAGCTTTGACTTGGGGGACATTAGCGGGGGGTTCAATACCTCCTCCTACCCCGACTGGAGTGGGTCCGGAACCTACGCCCAGCTGTCGGCCTATGTTGGCGGGCAGCACAAGATCAATAACTGCGGGGTGTCGATGTACCCCCAGTATTGGTACGAGTACGACGACTCGGGCCATTTTGTGTCCAAGACACAGCATGGCTACCAAGTCAGTGCGTATATTTCGGGCGAGATTACAGGTTCGCTTTCGCTGTCAGACATTGGCAGCCAGAGCCAGGGCAACAGTTTTTCAGCTCGCGGGCTCAGCATCAGCGAAAGCTCGGGCATCAGCGTCTATAGGGCGTATGATAGCGAGCAATCGCAGCCGTTTTATTCGTGGGCAAATGCGAGCGCCAGCATTCTGAACTTTGTTGTTCAATCGGCTTATGGCCATTACGACGAATGGTTGTCGGATGGCGGCATTGGCAAAGGAGCCATTGTTGCTGATGCCGGCCCAGTTGTTAACTCGGCCACGTACTTTGACTACAGTGTCACTTGGTACGGAGATTTCGTGCCAGGTACATTGGGTAAAGGTTTCGTGGCGCCGGCAATGACATCGTCAGTTCCCGAGCCAAGTACAATGGTGTTGTTGGTAGCAGCGGTCATCGGACTGTTGGTTTACGCCTGGCGCAGGAAGCGCCAATAGGTCCCAATTTGGGACAACATGCAATTAGGGCGTTCTTGAAAATGATTTTCAAGGGCGCCTTTTATTTTGCCTTTTGTAAATAATTTTGCTATTATTAAGAAATTCAATATTATAAAAAATATGCCAACAATTGATGAGCTTCGTAAAACGCGATTAGAAAAATTAAAAAAGCTGGAAGCCGTCGGGTTTTTAGCATATCCGGCAAAAACTGCTAGAACTCATTCGGTTGCCAAAGCTCTGGAAAATTTTTCGAAACTTGCAAAATCTAAAAAACAAATTGTTTTGGCCGGCAGAATTATGGCGCAAAGGGGGCACGGAGGGGCGACCTTTTTGGATATCGTTGACGGTTCCGTGTACACACCCGGAGTGTACAAAATTCAGGCGATTATAAAACAAGACAAAGTAGGGGAGAAAGGATACCAATTTTTTCTTGATGTTTTTGATATTGCTGATTTTGTTGAATTAAAGGGAATTTTGTTTACAACTCAGAGGGGAGAAAAAACTTTGGAAGTTCAGGATTATAAAATGCTGGCAAAAGCGCTTCTGCCTTTGCCGGAAAAATTTCACGGGCTTCAGGATGTTGAAGAAAAACTAAGAAAAAGATATTTGGACATTATTTTCAATCCCGAAGTCAAGGAAATGATTGAAAAGCGCGCAATTTTTTGGAATGCAATGAGAGAATTTTTAGTTAAAAAAGGATTTTTGGAGGTTGAAACCCCGGTTTTAGAAACCATAGCCGGAGGAGCCGATGCCAGGCCTTTTATTACGCACCACAACGCTTTGGACATGGATGTGTTTTTACGCATTTCAATGGGCGAATTATGGCAGAAAAGATTGATGGTGGCCGGTTTTGAAAAAACTTTTGAAATCGGCAGGCAATTCAGGAACGAAGGCATGGACGCAGAACACTTGCAAGATTACACTCAAATGGAATTTTATTGGGCATACGCAGACCAAGACGAAGGAATGAGGCTTGTTGAGGAAATGTATAAATATGTTGCCAAAAAAACTTTCGGCACTTTAAAGTTTAAAATTGGCAAATTTGATGTAGACCTGGGAAAGAAATGGGAAAAATATGATTATTCCACAACAATAAATAAATACACAAAAATAAATATTACGGAGGCCAGCTTGCCGGAAATGGAAAAAGAATTACAGAGATTGGGTGTAGATTATGACAAAAAGGGATTTAACCGCACAAGGGCAATTGATAACCTGTGGAAATTTTGCCGCAAAAAAATTGAAGGCCCGGGTTTTTTGATAAACGAACCCTTGGCCGTGTCGCCTCTGGCAAAGAAAAGCGAGAAAAATCCGCAGATTGTCCAGAGATTCCATGTTATTTTCGCCGGATCTGAGCTGGGCAATGGCTATTCCGAGCTGAATGATCCAATTGACCAGGCCGAAAGGTTTTCTGAACAGCAAAAATTGCGCGACAAGGGTGACGAAGAAGCGCAAAGATATGATAAGGATTTTGTTGAAGCTTTAGAGCACGGCATGCCGCCAACCTGCGGATTTGGTTTGTCTGAAAGACTATTCGCCTTTTTAATGGACAAACCTATGCGCGACTGCCAGATTTTTACATTAATGAAACCCAAACAATAAAATTATAAAAATATGTTGGATATAAATTTTATCAGGGAAAATGCGGAGGTCGTAAAAAATGCCTGTAAAAATAAAAATGCCAATGTTGATGTGGACAGGGTTTTGGAGTTGGATAAAAAGAAAAGGGAATTGATGACAGAAATGGAAATGTTAAAAGCCGAGCAGAATAAAATCAGCCGGGGTGGAGCAGAAAATCAGGCAATATTTGCGCAGGCAAAAGAAATAAAGGAAAAAATTAAGGCAATGGACCCGGAGTTGAAAAGCGTTGAATTGGAACTGAAAGATTTAATGGCTGCTTTGCCAAATATTCCATTTGACGACGTGCCGGTTGGAAAAGATGATTCCGGAAATGTTATTGTGCGACATGTTGGGCATAAGCCAATTTTTCTTTTTTCAAAACCTAAAGATTATATGGAATTGGCCGAGAATTTGGATTTAATTGACACAGAAAGGGCCGGAAAAGTTGCTGGTTCGCGTTTTGGATATTTAAAAGGAGCTTTGCCGTTGCTTGAATTTGCTTTGATAAATTTGGTAATGGATACCGTAAAAAAAGAAGGGTTTGTGCCTGTAATTCCGCCAGTAATGTTAAAAGAAGAAATGGCTCGCGGAACAGGATATTTTGAAGCAACCGATGAAAAAGAAGCATATTTTTTGCCAGAAGACAAAATGTATTTGGCTGGCACATCTGAACAGCCAATGATTGCAATGCATGCGGACGAAATTTTAGATGAGAAAAAATTACCCTTAAGGTATGTGGCGTTTTCAACTTGTTTTAGAAGGGAAGCGGGAAGCTATGGAAAAGACACAAAAGGAATTTTAAGAGTTCATCAGTTTGATAAACTGGAAATGGTTATTTTTTCAAAACCCGAAGATTCAAAAAAAGAACACGAATTACTTTTATCAATTGAAGAAAAATTAATGAAAGCCTTAAAATTGCCATACCAGGTTGTAAATATTTGCACGGGCGACTTGGGCAGGCCGGCAGCAAAGAAATACGACATTGAAACATGGCTGCCGTCTGAAAATAAGTATCGCGAAACTCATTCAACATCAAACTGCACAGATTTTCAGGCGCGCAGGCTCAACATTCGCTATCGCGATAAAACAAATAAATTAAATTTTGTGCATACGCTGAACGGAACAGCTTTTGCAATCGGCAGAATTTTAATAATGATAATGGAAAACTGCCAGGACCCAAAGGGTGCCCCAGACGGAAGCATTAAAGTTCCTAAGGTTTTGCAGAAATATTGCGGACTTAAAGTAATAAAGTGATATGCCGGAAATTAAAATAAATGGAGTAAAAACCAATTATGTGGCAATGGGCGAAGGCCAGCCTTTTTTAATTTTGCATGGCTGGGGGTCAAATACTGAAAGGTGGGTGGAGGTTGCCGAGGCAATTTCAAAGAACGGTTTTAAGGTAATAACTCCCGATTTGCCGGGATTTGGCCAATCAGATGCCTTGCAGGAGCCCTGGGATTTAAATAGATATGTAAACTGGGCAGACGAGTTTGTAAGGCAGTTAAATCTGGGAGATTTTTATTTGCTGGGGCATTCCTTTGGCGGGGCGCTGGCCTCGAAAATTGCCGTAAAGCACGCGCAGGAAATTAAAAAATTGTTTTTGGTTTCCGCTGCATGCATAAGGACGAAAACTGCAAAAAAGGGGTTTTCTGCCAGGCTGGCAAAAGTCGTTAAAGTTTTCAGTTTTTTGCCGCTTTATTCGTTTTTCAGAAAAGCAGTTTATAAATTCATAATTCGCAAATCAGATTATGTTTACGTTGAAGGCGTAGTAAAACAGACATATTTAAACGTAATTGCAGACGATTTGTCTTTTCACCTTTCTTTTATAAAAGTGCCAACTGTGATCATTTGGGGAGACAAGGACAATTTTACGCCAATAGAAGACGCTAAATTAATTCAGAGTAAAATAAAAAATTCAAAACTTATAATTATTCCCGGAGCCGGCCACGACCTAAACAGAAAACAGCCGGAAATTCTAGCCGGAAAAGTTCTGGAAAATGTTTGATGTTTCAATCTGCGAAAATAAAAAAGAATGGGATGATTTTATTTTAGAAAACAGCAATAGTTTTCTGCAAGCTTTTGATTGGGGAAATTTTCAGAAAAAAAATGGCAAAAAAGTCACAAGGATGCAAGCCCGAAACGGCAGCCAAATAGCTGGGCAGGCGCAGGTTTTTACGGAAAGAATTTCCTTCAAGAATTATTCCTACATTCCTTATGGGCCGATTTTTAGAAAAGGTTTAGATAAGGAGCAGAAGACACAGGTTTTCAAGGCAATTGTAAATGAAATTTATAAGATTGCCGGCAAAGAAAATTGCGTTTTTTTACGCGTTGAGCCCATAGAACAGCTTGGCTTTGTCGAGGGTTTTAAGGCTTGCGCACCTTTTAAAAGGCTTCAGCCCCAGAAAACCTTGGTTTTGGATTTAACAAAAACCGACAATGAGTTAGAGGCAGATTTTAAGCCAAAAACGCGTCAAAACATAAATTTTTCCAGAAAAAACGGAGTTACAATAAAAAAAGAAAAATCGCGCCTGGATGACTTTTGCCAGCTGATGAAAAAAACAGAAGAAAGGCAGGAATTTGGAATTTATAACAATGCATACTATAAAAATATTTTAGATCTTAATGGCAATGTTACATCAGAGCTTTTTTATGCTGAATTTGAGAATAAAATAATCAATGCCATAATTGTTATATTTTTTGGCGGTAAAGCATTTACTTTGCACGGCGGCTCGGACTACAAATACAGGCATTTTAAAAGTGCCAACCTTCTTTATTGGGAAATAATTTTGGAGGCAAAAAAGAGAGGCTTTAAAGAGTTTGACTTCTGGGGTATTGATGAAAAAAAATGGCCGGGGGTAACAACTTTTAAGAAAAGTTTTGGCGGGCGCGAGGTTGAATATCCTCAGGGGACTGACTTGATATTTAATAACTTTTGGTATGGCCTGCTAAATTTTCTTAGAACCATTAAGAGAATGGGAAAATGATTTCATTTTTATTTTTTATTTTAATTTGTTTTTGGGCAATCCACATATTGGAAAGGGCTTTTTATTGCATTTATTTCTGGCAATTGAAGGAATATCGCTTCGACAGAATTAAGGGCGACCCCATAAGATCCTTAAGAATCTTTTTCCCGAGAATTGCTTTTTTAATGGGCGTTATCTTGCTGTTTTTGCTGCTGCCGCCAGATTCCAATAACCCCGGCATTTGGAACAATTTTGTTATTAGTGTTTTTTGTATTTTAGGTATCTATTCTGGCATTAAATTATTTATGGGCAGGTGGAAATTTCCTAAATTTACAAAAAAAGCATTGGTTTTAATATTTTTATCGCTGGCGACGCTGGGAATTTTTGCTTTTGTTTTTGCCGGGCAATTTGCCGTATTTATTGTTGTTGCTGAAATTGCCATACCGTTTGGAACGTTCTTAATAGTGCAAATTTTGCAAATGCCCACATGTTTTTGGAAAGAAGCAAATTATAGAAACGCAGAGGCAAAAATTGGGAAATTAAAAAAATTGACAGTTGTGGCAATTAGCGGCTCCTATGGAAAAAGTTCAACAAAAGAATTTCTTTACACAATACTCTCAAAAAAATTTAAGGTTTTAAAAACCAGCGGCAATATTAACACGGAAATTGGAGTGGCTCAGACAATTCTAAAAAATTTAGATGAGAGCCATAATGTTTTTATTGTCGAAATGGGCGCATACAGAAAAGGCGAAATAAAATTAATGTGCCAAATGGTAAAACCCAAAATTGGCATTGTTACAGGGGTTAACGAACAGCACCTTGCCCTGTTTGGCTCAATGGAAAATTTACTGTCGGCTGAGGGCGGAGGGGAATTATCAGATGCCCTGAAAGACGGGGGGACCCTGGTTGTTAATGGAGATAATAAGTATTGCTTGGAGCTTCTAAAGAAAAATAATGTCCCTTCTTCGCAAGAAAAAATTTATTTAATAAACAAAGGCCCGGTAAATGCCGACATTTGGTCTGAAGATTTGGTTGTCCATAAAAACAGCATTTCATTTATTGCCAGAGATAAACAGGGGGAAATGGCGCATTTTGATGTCAAAGTTCTTGGCGGACAAAATACGCAAAATTTATTGGGCGCCATATTGGTGGCAAAACAGCTTGGCATGAATTTTGGAGAAATTTCAGAGGCCTGCAAAAATATAAAACAAGAACAGACGGGAATGATTTTAAAGCAGGGAAAGCACGGCATTGATATTGTAGATTCTTCTTATTCTGCAAATCCCGATGGGGTTTTAGCCGATTTAGATTATCTTTCAATTTTTCCTAAAAAGAAAGTAATTGTAATGCCGTGTCTTATTGAGCTGGGAAAAAAATCTTCAGAAATTCATAAAAAAATCGGCAAAAAAATTGCGGAGGTTTGTAATTTAGCAATAATAACAACCAAGGATAGATTTAAGGAATTAAAAAAGGGCGCGATGGAAGGCGGAATGAACGAAAGCGACATTTTATTGTGCGATAAACCGCAGGATATTTATTCAATGGTCACGCTTTTTTGCAAACAAGGCGACGCAGTGCTGCTGGAAGGCCGCGTTCCCAAAGAATTAATTAATTTGCTGATTAAATGAGTTATTTTAGACCGATTTCAATTTCATTGTCGCCGAATGTGGAAAAAGACGATGTGCGTCTTGCGCTGAATTTGATTATACGGCCGTGGCTGTGGAAGCGCGGAAAAGCAATTGCGGAATTAGAAAACGAGTTTAAAAAATATCTCGGCGTAAAATACGCCTTCTCTTTTAATTCTGGAAGAAGCGCTTTTTACGCGATTTTAAAAGCCTTAGAACTAGAGAACGACCCAAAGGGTACCCCCGAGGTGGCGCTTCAGGCATATACTTGCAATGCTGTGCCAAACCCCATTTTATGGGCTGGTTTGGAGCCAATTTACGTAGATTGCAACAAAGATGACTACAACATATCTGCAAGCGATTTAGAGGCTAAAATTAGCCCTAATACTAAGGTTGTGGTGGTTCAACACACTTTTGGGCTGCCGGCCAATATGGACCAAATTAGAGCTATTTGCGCTAAACACAGCTTAATTTTAATAGAGGATTGCGCTCATTCGCTTGGGGCAGAATATAACGGAATAAAAATCGGTTTGCAGAGCAGGGCCGCTTTTTTCAGTTTTGGCCGGGACAAGGTTCTTTCTTCTGTTTACGGAGGAATGGTAACGACAAATGATGACGAAATTGGAAAAAAATTAGGGCAATTACAAAAAGAATTTGACATGCCGTCGCGTTTCTGGATTTTCCAGCAGATTTTGCACCCAATTTTATTGGATTATGTAATTTTGCCAATTTATAATTTTTTGGATTTAGGAAAGATATTTTTGGTTTTGTCGCAAGTTCTGCACATTCTGTCAAAAGCGGTTTCTTGGAAAGAGAAAAAAGGATTGATGCCAGATTATTTTCCAAAAGCGTTGCCGAATGCTTTGGCTATGATGGCTTTAAATCAGTTTACAAAGCTGGAAAAATTTAATTACCAAAGGCAAAGAATTGC
>JAPLZD010000010.1 GCA_026395195.1 Candidatus Staskawiczbacteria bacterium | reverse complement strand
AGGAAAATAAAAGTAGGATTTTGGAAATTCAAATCAAACTCCAGCGACTTTTGGACGGCTATTTAGAACAAGACATTGAGCGAGAAATTTATCGAGTTGAAAAAGCAAAACTGCTTTCCGAAAAAAAGTCGCTGGAAGAGAAAACATCTAATCTTGAACAAAAGCGGATTGGCTGGCTCGAACCGATGAGAAACTGGATAAAAGAAGCTGAATCCATAGACAAAATCGCAAACGACAGAGACCTTTTTGCGAAAAAGGTCGCCACCAAAGAAATCTTCGGCTCGAACCTCATTTTGCAAAACCGCGAGGCGCGCCAGAGCGCGCCGAGCGGAACTAATTCTCCTCTCAAAACGCATTGGGCGGCCGTTTTGGCCGCCCGCGAAAATTTCAAGAAAAACGAAAAAAGTTTGATACTGGAGCGGGTGAGCGGAGTCGAACCGCCGTCTCATCCTTGGCAAGGACGTATAATGACCACTATACGACACCCGCAATAAATTCAGGTGCCGGGGGAGAGAATCGGACTCTCGACCACTGCTTTTTCAGAGCAGTGCTCTACCACTGAGCTACCCCGGCGCGCTTAAAATTTTTATGTGTGGGCGCTATAGGACTCGAACCTATGACCCTCTCAGTGTAAATGAGATGCTCTACCAACTGAGCTAAGCGCCCTTCAGCGTCCCTTTTGTGCGCGGGACAGGAGTCGAACCTGCATGCCTTGCGGCGCTAACACCTCAAGGTAGTGCGTCTGCCATTTCGCCACCCGCGCCCAATTTATTTTTGTTCCTCTGTCAAATTTTCAGCTAGTGTCTCAGCCGGAGTTTCTTTTAGGGTTGGTTCTTCCGGCGCTATTGCTACTGCAAAGTCAACTTTTTTTAGTCTGGCTTTTTTGCCTTTGGCTGTCCTCAAATAATAAAGTTTTGACCTTCTCACTTTTCCATGCCTGACAACTTCAATTTTTTCAATCGAAGGCGAATGAATCGGATAAATTCTTTCAACCCCGACTCCGTCAACAACTTTTCTTACAGTTATTGTTCCGGAAATTCCTTTGCCGTGTTTTTTAGCAATAATTAAGCCTTCAAAAATTTGGATTCTTTCTTTATCGCCCTCTTTTATTTTTTGGTGCACTTTAATTGTATCGCCAGGTTTTAAATCTGGCAATTTTTTTTCCTGCTCTTTATCAAATTTTTCTAATAATGTTGTCATAATATTTTTTTATTGCCTCGCTAATTTATTGATTATTTTTTCTAGCTCCTCCGGCAGTTCTGAACTGAACTCCTTAATTTTTCCAGAAGGTAATTGGATTTTTAAATAAGATGCGTGTAGAAATTGTCTGGTTAAACCTTCGGGAATTTTTGAATTTTTGAAAGAATATAATTTGTCTCCCGCAATTGGATGTTTTAAATAAGACAAATGACACCTTATTTGGTGCCTTCGGCCCGTTTTTATTTCAACTTCTAAAAGCGTATAGGAATCTTTTCCCGCCACAGCGGGATCCCGTTCGCGGGAAAATCTTTCTAAAACTTTATATTCTGTAATTGCCTGCCTGCCGGCAGGCAGGCTTCTCTGGCTTTCAGAAATTGCTACTTGTTTTCTAAAATCTTTTTTTGACCTTGCAATTAGTGTCTCAATTTTTCCAGAATCATCATTCACTACCCCTTCGACCAAACAGACGTATTTCTTTTCTACCTTTCTATTTATAAACTGGTTTTGCAGAAAAATCAAGGCTTCTTGCGTTTTTGCCACCAGCAAAACCCCGGAAGTGTCTTTATCTAATCTATGCACAATTCCATACCTTGGCGCTTCACCAACATTTTTAAGCTCCGGATATTTTTCTATTAAATAATCAATTAAAGTTTTCTCGCCGCTTTTTACGCTCTCTCCTTCTGGAAAAACTACAATCCCCGCTGGTTTATCCACCACCAGCAAATCATTATCTTCATAAATTATTTTTATCCCCATTTTTTTATAGTGGGCGGTATAGGACTCGAACCTATGACCCTCTACACGTCAAGTAGATGCTCTACCAACTGAGCTAACCGCCCAAATTTATTTGTGTGGGCCTGGTAGGACTCGAACCTACAACCTTGAATGTATAAGATTCCTGCTCCGCCATTGAGCTACAGGCCCATTATGGTTATTTTGATTTTATTAATTTTTCAAATTCTGCTCTTTCTATTGTTTCTTTTTCAATCAAATCTTTGGCAACTTTGTCCAGCAAATTTTTGCGTTTTAACAAAATTATTTCTGCGTTTTTCTGCGCTCCCTTAATAATTATGTCGACTTCTTCGTCAATTCTTTCGGCAATTTTTTCAGAATAATTCCTCTGCTCTGAAATTTCTTTTCCTAAAAACACCAGTTCTTCTTTTTCGCCAAACGCAATCAATCCCAAAGATGACATTCCAAATTCTTTTACCAATCTTCTAGCTAATTCCGAAGCTCTTTGCAAATCATTTGAAGCTCCTGTTGTCATTTCGCCAAACTTAATTTTTTCAGCTGAGCATCCGCCAAGCAAAGTTGCAATTTCTGACATAAAACCGGTTTTTGTTTTCATTTTTCTTTCTTCTGAAGGAACTTGCAAAGTGTAGCCGGCCGCCATTCCGCGCGCTATTATTGAAATTTTTCTGACAGGCTCAGTGTCAGGCGAAAATGTTGAAACCAAAGCATGTCCTGCTTCGTGATAAGCTGCAATTTCCTTTTCTTTTTTAGATAAAATGTGAGACTTTCTTTCCGGCCCAAGCAAAACTTTTTCAATTGCATCCAAAAATTCTTTTTGGTCAACTTCTTTTTTGTTGTATCTGGCGGCCAATAAAGCAGCCTCGTTTGCTACGTTAGCTAAATCGGCCCCGGTAAATCCAGGAGTCCTTTCGGCAACTTCTTTAAAATTAACATCAGATGCCAAGGGTTTTGTTTTTGAATGGATTTTTAAAATTTCTTCCCTGTCATGAACATCGGGCGGATCTAAAACAATTTTTCTGTCAAATCTTCCAGGCCTTAACAGGGCCGGGTCTAAAATGTCGGGCCTGTTTGTGGCTGCTAAAATAATTACTCCGGTTTCCTTTTCAAATCCGTCCATTTCGACTAAAATTTGGTTTAAAGTCTGTTCTCTTTCGTCGTGGCCTCCGCCAATGCCAGCGCCTCTGTGGCGTCCAATGGCATCTAGCTCGTCAATAAAAACAATTGACGGCGCTGATTTTTTTGCCATTGAAAATAAATCTCGCACGCGAGCCGAACCCACCCCCACAAACATTTCCACAAATTCAGAACCGGAAATTGATAAAAACGGAACATTGGCTTCTCCTGCCACAGCTCTTGCCAATAATGTTTTTCCAACACCAGCTCCGCCAACAAGCAAAACGCCCCGCGGAATTTTTGCTCCCATAGCAACATACTTTTGGGGAAATTTCAAAAAATCAACAATTTCAACTAATTCTTCTTTAGCCTCTTTCAAGCCCGCGACATCTTTAAAATTTATTTTTTCCTTGCCATGTCCTTCAGCTCCAAAAATGCGGGCGCGCGCTTTGGTAAAATCAAATGCCTGCATGGCTCCTGTTTTTGCCTGGCGCATCATTGTCCACAAGAAAAATCCAATTAAAAGCAAAGGCAAGACTCCGTAAAGCAAAGCTGGTAAAAGCCATGTCCAGACGCTTTCCTGAGGCGCTTGAATATCAATTTGGACTTTTTGCAAACTATCTTTTGTTACTCCCAAATTTGTCAGCAAATCAGTCACGCTGACATTTGCCTCTTTCATGGAAGTTGCGGTTTTATCATCGGTGTAAGTTATGTTTAAGGTGTCGCCCGCAACAACAACTTTTTTTACGTTGCCGGCATTTATGTCTGAAACTAATTGCGTGGCAGATATTTGGTTTGGAGTTGTTGACGGGAAATAAAGCAAGCTAAAAAGTCCTCCGACAGCCAAAAGGATTAATATGACGAATGCGAAATTTTTTAAAAGTGGGTTCATATAATTATATAATTAATTTAACATGTTTTTAAGGTTTAATCAATGACTATTGACATTGTCATAGAAATATGCTATACTTAATATAGTATTGTTGTCAAACGCTTAATCCCCTTTTTGCTTGTCGCAATTTGGGAATTCAGCAATAACAGAAAGGATTGCGCGATGAAAATCACCACTCACCCCAGGCCGCACATCGAGGAGATTGTGGCCTACCTGATGCTAAAGCTTTTCGGGGAAAAGTTTTTTCCCGGAATCAGCCAGGTATCAGGACTGACTTTCGTTAATCCTCGAGAAGCTGACGGCAAAGAAGCCGAAGCTAAGGGCGAAATCATGGTGGGAGTCGGCCATGGAAGGTTCGACGAACACCCGGCTCTTGGCGAGCCGCGCAAGGAAGGCGAGTGCGCCGCCACTTTGGTGGCAAAGCACCTTGGCATTATGGACAACCCGGCGTGGTCCAAGCTCATCAAGTTTGTGACCATCAATGATTTGAAAGGCCAAGGAAGTCCCTTTGACGTTGGGTACTTGCCGAAAATCATGTACCCGAGCGAAAGTGTGGAAACCTCGGTTACGGTGGAGACGGTCGTTGACTGGATTTCCGTTGCGATTCGGGCCATCTATGCCTCAGAGAAGAAAAGCTTTGAGACAAAAATGCCCTTTGACCCGCAAGCAGGAATTTCGGTTTTTGACCGCATCTTTGCTGCCTGGATTCAGGGCAAATGCGGCGAGGAAATTCCCAACGGGAAAATCGTCGACTTTGTCTTCGGCTCCAAACAGCTTAGCGCCGAGGAAGCCGTCAACCATTTTGGCATGGATGAGGATCCGGCAATGGAGATGATTTTGAGGTTTTTTAAGGCTTGGCCCAAAGCTGACAACCTTTTCGACCTCAAGGGCATTCCTGCTCTCATTTGCGCGCTGAATCCTGATGACAAAGATCTTGCCATCAACTGGTTGCTCATGGCATTGGATGCCAAGTACAACGAGCAGATTCGGTTTATCCAGGCTGGCTTGGAGTATGAGGAAAAGGCCGAGCTGGCAGAAGTGGCGGGCTTCAATGGCAGGCCTCTCAAAATTGCGGTCATTGATGACTGCGACAACCCGCTGATGAATAAGTACGCCCGTTCAGAGGGCATTGGCTTAATCATTCAGCGCCAGGAGTGGGGCAACACCCAGATCTACATCAACAAGAAGCTTCGCTTTTTGAAGATTTACGATCTGGCTGCCATGATCCGCCTTGCTGAGCAGGAAGCTCAGGGCAAGGTGGAAACCAAGGATTGGCAAAAGTTGCGCGAGGAAGGCGTTGTCAAGGGCTGTGAAAATTGGTACTTCCATCACGAAGGCCAGATGCTGCTCAACGGCAGTCTGACCACCGAACAGCCGCCAACTAGGCTTGCGCTTAGGGAAATTTTGAGGCTGGCCATTGTTGCGCTCAACCCCGAATTTCCTCCGGGCAAGGCCAAATACTGCTCTCGCGGTATTTGCACCCGGCCCTGCTCTATGTACAAGTGGGGCTTGCGCAAATGTGTTGAAGCTCGCAAGCAAGCGGGCAAACCGAAGAATTAGTCCACCGAAAGGTGCAGGTGTTTTCCCAAAAAGGGAAATGCAAGGGAACAGCAATGCTGTTCCCTTTTTCTTTTACAAAAAAACGGGCCGAAGCCCGTTTTTTTATTTCTTCAATTTCAAACTCATTCTATGTTCTTTGGGTTCTATCAGCAAAACTTCAAAATCATATTCTTTGTCAATTTCCAGCTGTTTTTCCATTTCTTCTTTTGAAGCAAATTCAGAAATGTGGCACAAGCCCCTGATTTTCGGCATTATTTCCACAAAAGCTCCAAAAGCGGAAAATTTTGTAATTTTTCCTTTGACAACATCGCCCTTTTTATATTTTTTTTCAATTTCTTCCCAAGGATTTTTCTTTAAAGATTTTAAAGAAAGAAAAACTTGGTTGTTATTGATATCTATAATTTGGGCCTTGATATTTTCGCCAACTTTTACAATTTCCGAAGGATTCTCAACCAATTGCCAGTCTAATTCTGAAATGTGGATTAAACCTTCAATTTGCTGATTTTTGTCTTCTACATCCAAAGGAAATTTTATAAATGCGCCAAAGTCGGCAATGCCGGTAATTTCTCCTTCTATAACATCGCCCTTGTTATAATTTTTAAGAATTTCTTTTGTTTTTTCTTCAGACTTGGCTTTTTCAGAAAGGATAAGCTTGTTTTCCGAGGCCAGCAAGTCCAATACTTTTACATCTAAAGATTTGCCGATAAATTTTTGCAGTTCTTTTAAAATTTTCTGCTTGTCTGCATCAGTCACTCTTGGATAATGTTCGGCAGCAAGCTGAGATACGGGCAAAAAAGCTTGTATTCCATCTATCGAAGTCAAAAGCCCTCCCTTGTTT
>JAPLZD010000025.1 GCA_026395195.1 Candidatus Staskawiczbacteria bacterium | reverse complement strand
CATTCTGACCCCGATAAAAAATAATAACCGACTTGTCGCATAATCAAACATTTGCTACAATAAAGTATAAATAAAAAGATATGGCAGTAAAAAATGAATTTAATATTGCGAGTTTGGTAAATAATGACGGATGCTTTGATTTGCAGTTTAGAAAAGACACCAGGCATGAGCGCACCAATGCGCCGACTTATTACAGGTGGAAGGCTCAGTTTGTTGTAACTAGCCCTAAAGAAAATGCTAAAATTTTAGAAAAAATAAAAAAAGAAATTGGTTGCGGAGAGGTCTGCATTTCCAGAGACCAGGCAAGATTTTCAGTGCAAAAAATTGATGACATAGTTAAAGCTGTTATTCCATATTTCCGGAAAAATTGTCTAGCCGAGAAGAAGAAAAAAGATTTTGAGCTTTGGTCAAAAGGCGTGGAAATAATCAAGAGAAATAAAGGAAAATATCTGGCCGTCTGGAAGAAAAGCGATTTGCACTCCCTTCTTGAAATTCATAAATCGGCAACAAAATATAAAAATAGGCCAAGGGCGCCAAAATGGCTGGACATGGCAAAAACATTGTCTAAAACAGCATAATTTAAAAGCAAAAATTTGGAAAATAAAAAACGGATTCTGCTCCGTTTTTTTTGTGCTTTGACTTCCCTGCCCTGCTGGCCAGTCCCTATTTTTATTGTGCGACAAACAATTTTTACTTGCCAAAACGGCGCGTTCGCTTGTCGAATTCCTGCAGAGCCTCGTCTAAATCTCGCTCTGTAAAATCGGGCCAGAATTTTGGGCAGAAATAAAGTTCAGAGTACGCTGCCTGCCATAAAACAAAGTTAGACATCCTTTTTTCTCCTCCGGCCCGGATAATAAAATCAGGCGAGGGCAAACCAGCGGTGGACAAATGATCTTCAAAAACTTTTTCGTCAATTTTTTCTGGGTCAATCCCCTCTTTTACAATATTTTTGACAGCGTTTAGAATATCCCATTTTCCGCCATAGCTAATTGCTAAATTCAAAAATAGATTTTTATTATTTTTTGTTGCTTCTTCAGTTTTTATAATTGCCTCCTGCAATGATTTTGGCAGGCGTTCTCTTTGCCCTATTACCCTGATTTTTACGCCGTCTCTGTCATATCTGCTTAAATTATCAATTAAACATTTTTCCAAAAGTTTCATCAAATAGTTAACTTCTTCTTTTGACCTGTTCCAGTTTTCCGTTGAAAAGCCAAAAGCAGTGAGCACTTTGACTCCCTTATTTTTGCACCACTCAGAAAAGTCCAGAAGGTTTTCGTATCCCTTTTTGTGGCCATCCAATGTGTGCAGGCCTTTAGCTTTTGCCCATCTGCGGTTGCCGTCGGGAAATAATACTATGTGTTTTGGGATGTGTTCCATTGTTTTATTTGTATTGGTTCTTTTGATTGATATTTTGCAGCAATATATCCGGCTGCAAAGAAAAGAAGCATTAAAAGTATTACTATTAGAAATAACATTATGTCGTTAAATCTGGCTTTGACAAACTCTTTAATTTCTGCTAACATATATTTATTATATTTAAATCATTAAAACGATGTCAAAGACAAAACAAGGAGGTTCGTCCAGATTGGGCAGAGACTCGGCGGCTCAAAGGCTTGGAATTAAAATTGATGACGGCCAGAAAGTAAGGGTAGGAATGATAATTATCAGGCAAAGGGGAACAAAATATCTTGGCGGCAAAAATGTCAAAAAGGGTTCAGACGACACCATTTACGCCATGAAAGACGGAGTGGTAAAATTTTCCTCAAAAAATAAAAAACTTTTTAACGGAACCTCAAGATCAGCCAAAGTAGTTTCTGTAGAGCCCGCAAAAAATAAGTAAGAAATTACTTGTTTTTTATTGCCTGCCTGCCGGCAGGCAGGCCGCGTTTATAAATGATCTGAATAATGGGTGCGGTTTTAAAGGCCTTGATTTGAACTCCGGGTGGAATTGCGAAGCCACAAAAAATGGGTGGTTTTTTATCTCAATTATTTCAACTAAATTTGACTTTGGATTGATTCCCGCAACTGTCATTCCCTTTTTTTGTAAAATTTCCCGGTATTTATCGTTTACCTCATATCTGTGGCGGTGCCTTTCTGAAATTATATAAGGGCCGCTCTTTTCGCCTGCCCAGTCTTTATATGCTTCATGGCTGATGGTTCCCGGTTGGACTTCGCAGTCGTAGGCTCCCAGTCTCATTGTTCCGCCATAATGTTTTTCAAATAATAATTTTTTCTGTTCTTCCATTATATCAATAACAGCATTTTTTGCTTTCTTATCAAACTCTCTTGACGTGGCATCCTTAATTCCGGCAACATTTCTGGCAAATTCAATTACCGAAAGCTGCAGGCCCAAACATAATCCCAAGAACGGAATTTTATTTTTTCTGCAATATTCAGTGGCTTTTATTTTGCCTTCTACTCCCCTGTTTCCAAATCCGCCGGGCACAATTATCCCGTCATAATTTTTAAGCTCGTCTAATAATTTAGCGTCTTTTTCGTAGGTGTCGGAATCTAACCATTCAATAATCGGTTTTTTATTCCAAGAGTAGGCGGCATGTTTTACAGACTCGAGTACGGAAATATATGAATCGGTCAAGACAAAGTCTCCACTGCCAAAATATTTGCCGACAATGCCAATTTTTACTTCTCCATTTGGATTTTGGATATTTTTGACCAAATCTCTCCAATCGGCCAAGTCCTTATTTTTTGCCTTTAAGGAAAGCTTTTTTAGAATTCTGTCGCTGATATTATCTTTTTCAAAATTTATCGGGACTTCATAAATGCTTTCCACGTTTGGCGCAGAAATTACGTCGCCTTCTTGGAGCCCGCACATAAACTCAAGTTTTTCTTTCCTTTTTTGGTCAAGCGGAACGCTTGCTCTTGCTAAAATTATATCTGGGTGGAGCCCGGCTGACTCTAAGCTTCGAACAGCATATTGGGTTGGCTTTGTTTTAAGCTCGGTGCCGCCGGCCCCCAATGAGGGCACAAAGCTTACTAAAGTCAAAAGAACATTTTTTGGCTTTTTTATTTTTAATATACGAATTGCTTCTAAAAAAAGGATGTTTTGGTATTCTCCAACTGTGCCGCCAATTTCGATAATTGCAATATTTGCTTTGTTTTTCTTGGCTGCTTTATCTATTCTGCTGATTACTTCTAGCGGAATTTGCGGAACCACTTCCACACATTTTCCGCCATACTCCATAGCCCGCTCTTTATTGATGACCGAAAGATAAACGCTGCCGGTGGTCATGTAGTTGGCGCAGGACAAACTGGTGTCTAAAAATCTCTCATAGTTTCCCATGTCCTGGTCGCACTCCATGCCGTCGTCCAAAACAAAAACCTCGCCATGTTCGGTGGGGTTCATTGTTCCTGCGTCCACATTTACATAGGGGTCAATTTTGATGGCCGTGACGCTAAAACCGCGCGATTTAAGAATTTTAGC
This sequence comes from Candidatus Staskawiczbacteria bacterium, assembly GCA_026395195.1. Classification (GTDB taxonomy): domain Bacteria; phylum Patescibacteriota; class Minisyncoccia; order Minisyncoccales; family Staskawiczbacteraceae; genus XYD1-FULL-39-28. The sequence goes on along the minus strand of JAPLZD010000025.1, from coordinate 2,644 downwards.
GATGGAAGCAGTAGCTACTCCCTTGCCTACGCCAGACATAACGCCGCCGGTAACAAAGATATATTTTGTTGCCATATTTTATTCCTCTTCTATTTTCTTCTCTGAATTTTCTTCGGTGACTATTAATTTTATCTCGGCCTCCAGGTTGTGATTTAAGCTTATGCTCACCGGGAATTCCCCGAGTTCTTTTATCGGCTCTTCCAATTTGATTTGCGTTTTTTTAACGTCAAAACCGGCTTCTTTTAATTTTTCAGCAATTTTTTGGCTGTTTATAGATTCAAACAGCTGTCCTTCATCTCCGACTTTGACAACAATATTTAATTCCAAGCCATCAAGCTGTGAAGCCAATTCCTGAGCTTTTTTCAAATCTTCTTCCGCCTGTTTTTCAATAACTTCCTTTTGCTCAGCCAGCCATTTTAGAGCCTGTCTGGTAGCAGCCTTTGCTAAATTTTGCGGAAGCAAAAAATTTCTTGCGTGTCCGGCTTTTACTTCTTTAACTTCGTATTTTTTTCCAAGACCTTCAACGTCCTGTAGGAGAATTACTTTCATGTTTAAATTATGTTTATTATCTCTACAATTTTGTATTCTACTGCATGCCCTTAATAATTTCAAGTGCCTTATCGAGTTGCGGGTCTTTTTTATTTTCTATGTCCTGGTCTGTAATGTCAACTTTTATGTCGGGAGTCAGCCCGATTTCGGAAATTGAATTGCCTTTTGGAGTCAGCCATTTGGCTATTGTAATTTTTAAGAAGGATCCTCCTTTCAAATCGACAACTTCCTGCACAGACCCTTTTCCAAAAGATTTTTCACCGATTAATTTTACATTTCGATTGTCTCTCAGGGCGCCTGCTAAAATTTCAGATGCCGAGGCAGACCCTTTGTCGATTAAAACAACAACAGGATAATTCTCAAGGCTGGCGTTTCCGTCGGCTTTATAAATTGTCTGGGTTTTACCGGCGCCAAAATCCTCAATGGTGATTGTTTGGTCCTTCTTTAAAAACCAACCTGCAATATCCTTGCAAACCTCCAAATACCCGCCCGGATCGTTTCTTAAGTCTAAAACTATTTTTTTTGCGGGACTGGCCAAAATTTCCAAAGCGGTTTTTTTAAAGTCAGTTCCCAGGTTTTCATCGAATTGAAAAATCTGTATGTATGCGACATTCCCGTCTTTTAAAGACCATTTTATCGACGGAATTATTATTGTTTCTCTGACAATTTTGAAGTCTTTGGTGCTGGTCCAGCCTTCCCTTACAATAGTTAGGGTGACAGCTGTGCCTTTCGGTCCGCGGATTAAAGTAACGGCTTCATCGGTGGTCATATTTGTCGAATCTTTTCCGTCGATTTTTACAATAATATCTCCGGCTTTTATGCCTGCTTTTTCTCCCGGAGTTTCTGGTAGCGGAGCTATGACAGTAAGCGCTTCTTTGGTAATTCCAATTTGCACGCCGATGCCCTCAAAGGATCCGGAAAGGTTTTGTTCAAACATTTTTGCCTGGGCAGGGTCAAAAAAATCTGTATACGGGTCGCCAAGCGATTTTGTCATTCCCTCAATTGCCCCATAAAGAACTTTTTGATCGTCAATTTTTGAAGGGTCGACAAACTTATCATGGAGCTTGTTGTAGGCGTCCCAAAAAAGGGAGAAGCTAATCGTTCCCGGCTGGCTTATATTTTCGCAGTAAGGAATTTCTCCATGTAAACCCAGCCACAGCCCCAAACCAAAAAAGGCCGCAAAAGCGACAGCCAGGGCTATTAGCAAGATAATTTTCTTTATATTTATTTTCTTTGGCTGCGTTTTTTGCAGCTCCGGGCTTGTATTTATAATTTGATCCATATTTTTGCTTTAATTTTAATTATTATACTAAATAAAAATCTTTAAAGCAACAACAAAAATAATTGACAAGCGGGATTTTTAAATGCAATATTAAAAAAGACAATATAATTTTAGACCCTTGAAATCCTTTTAGTTAGGAGAAAAAATCATGAGCGCAAGCGATGGTGCTATATTTCTGGACCTAGACGGCTGCCTTTTTTCAGAAGACGGCGGCATTGATGAAATGTATTATGAAAGTTTCGGCTGGCTGTCAAAATATATAAGGGAAGCGAATGTCGGAAGGCATCCGCAAATCAGATTCTGCTCGGGCAGGAACATTCCCTTTGTGGAAGCAACCTTCCTGTTTATAGGCAGGCCGCTTTCATCTTTGATGGTAATTGAAAACGGAGTGGCTTTGTACGACCCTAATGCAAAAAACGCTCCAATATATACGCCCGGCGTTACCCCGGAAATGAGAAGCCTGTTTACTAAAATCCTCAAAAAGAAAGTCCCCGGAATATTAAAGAAATACCCTTGCCTGTGCTGTTTGCCGGGGAACTTGATGGCAATTACCCTCAGCCAGAAGTTTGACAGCGTTGTCGATATAGCGTCTATAAGAGACACTTTGGCAAGGTATGAATTGAAAAGCTTAGTGCTGAAAAAGCTCGTGAGGGTTATCCATTCCCAGCACACGGTGAGCATTGTCCCCCCGCACGTTAATAAAGGCACTGCGCTTGAGTTTCTAGCCCAAAAAGAAGAAATAAACCTCAGAGCTTCTCTGGGCATCGGAGATTCCAAGGCAGATATTCCATTTCTGGAAAAAGTGAGATTTAC
>JAPLZD010000051.1 GCA_026395195.1 Candidatus Staskawiczbacteria bacterium | reverse complement strand
CGGATCAATTTTAGCCGCCAGGGCTTTTCTGCCCTTCTTTTCTTTTTGTTTTTTAGTCTCCAAAAATTCCTGCGCTTCTTTTATCACAACTCCCCTGTCTTTAAAATTATCATAAACTTTTTCCAGGCCCTCGATATCCCTTTCAATTTTGGGAAAGGCATACAAAATCTCCGAGGTTGTCACAAAGCCCCTTTCCTCCCCCTTCAAAAGCAAATTTTCCAATTGCTTTGGGTCGATTGCCGGCCCTTTGGCGCTTTTTCTAATTTTTTGCGCCGAACTTTTCTTTTTCGCCCTCTTCTTTGCCGGCTTCCTTTTGGCTGATTTCTTTTTTGCCATAAATAATTTAAATTTTATATTTTAGTTTTATGAAGCAATCGAGCGTTTTGATCAAATTCCTTTATAAGCTCTTCTTTTTTTTGGGGGTCCTGCTCAATTTTAAGCTCGTCTGAGAGCTTATTTAATTTGTTTCTTAATTCTATCTCTTTTAGGCCAACTAAGCAAAGCTGAATTTCATCGCATCCGTCCTCCTGGTATTCCACCTCGGCTCTTAAAGATAAAGTATCAAAAAAATTCTTATATTCCTCTTTTTGCGAAAAATCAGGGTTCTTTTTTAGATCTTCTATAAAGCTTTTTGTTTTCTCGCAAAATAAATTATAGTGCGATTCTTCAATTAAATTTAAATTTTCCGGGTCTTTCAAAACCAAAGAAACAATTTTATCTTCCAAAAGTTTTTTTCGTCCGACAGCAGAAAAATCTTTTACCTCCCCGCCCAAAGCTTCGGCATTATGGCGGGCAGGCTGTTCTTGCTGGGAGTATATGCCATCTGTTTTCACGCTTTTCAATTCCTCCAGAACCGCGCTTTCACTGACGCCAAGCGTTCCTGCCAGCTTTTGCGCCCAATGAGACTGCTCTATTTTGTTTTGCAGCCTTTTAATAGCCGGCAGAATAATTTTAGCAATTTCTTTTTTACTTTGCGGAATTGTTTTATCAAATTTGGCAAGAGCAGAATCAAAATAATAATTCATTATGGGTCTGGCATTTTTTACAGATTCTTCCCAGTTTTTGGGGTTTTCTAAAATAATTTCTGCCGGATCTTTTGCTCCCGAATATGTGTCTATAACTTTTATATTAAAACCTTGGGACTCAGCCAAATTAATTCCTCTTTTTGTGGCGTTGTCGCCGGCTGTATCCATGTCAAAAGACAATAACAGATTATCAGAATATCTTTTTAAGGAAATTAAATGCCTTTGGGTCAAGGCGGTTCCTGAAACCGCCACCGTGTTTTCAAAACCTGCCTGATGGGCCATTATTGCATCTGTGTATCCTTCTGTCAAAACGCACTGATTATTTTTTCTGATGGAGACTTTGGCGTGGTTCATTCCGTACAAAACATTGCTCTTATCATACAACAAAGTCTGAGGGGTATTTATGTATTTTGCGGTTTCTTTCTTATCTACTTCCTTAAAAATTCTTGCTCCAAAACCAATCACTTGCGAATTTAAATCAAAAATTGGAAAAATTATCCTGCCCCTGAATCTATCATACGGATTATTTCCCTTGTCCGACGCCACCGCTAAACCGGCTCTCACAATTTCTTCCCTTTTATACCCTCGGCTGACCAAAAAATCAGACAATCCCTGCCAGGTATCCGGAGAATAACCCAATCGCCATTTTTTTAAGGATTCTTCTGAAATTCCGCGTTTTAATAAATAATCTTTTGCCTCTTTTCCCCATGGACTGTTGCCCAGCTGTTTTTCAAAAAAAGAACACCCCAGGTCGCAAATTTCATACAATCTCTGCCTTTCTGTTCTTAATTGTGGGTTTTCTCTTTTTAGTTCGACTCCGGCTTTGTTTGCTAAAATTCTCAGGGCGTCTCCAAATTCCACGCCTTCAATTTTCATTACAAAGTCAAACATTGAACTGCCCTCGCCGCATCCAAAACAATGCCACATTTGGCGCGATGGAGAAACAAAAAATGACGGCCCTTTTTCAGAGTGAAAAGGACAAATTCCGCGGTAATTAACCCCGGTTTTTGTGAGCTTTAAATAAGAACCCACAATGTCAACAATGTTCAGCCGATTTTTAACCTCTTCTATTTGAGAATCCACCAAAATAATAAAAAATTACTTCGTTTTTATACTACCACGAAGCTGACAAAAAGCAATTTTACACTTTTAATGGATCAACTTCTCCGCTTAATAGATGCAAATGCAAGTGATCTACAAGCTGCCCTCCTTCCCTGCCTACATTGATGACTAATTTATATCCTTGAAGATTTTTTCCTTTGGCAATTTTTTGAGCTGCCAAAAACATTTCTCCAATCAAATTTTTGTGGCTGTCCTGCAGGTGTTTTATGGACTCTATATGTTCTTTTGGAATTATCAAAATATGAATTTTGGCTTTCGGATTTATATCGTTAACAGCAAAAAAGTTTTCGTTCTCAAAAACTTTTATTGAAGGAATTTCCCCTTTTGCAATTTTACAAAAAATGCAGTCCATTATTTTACCTGATAGGTTAAATTTATCGTCACGCTAATTTCCTGCTGGCCGGGCTGAATTGTTGGGGCCGGCACAGGTTCTGCAGCTCCTGTGCCCGCTTCTAATTTTGCGCTGTTTGCATACGCCATTGGGTAAATATAATTTTCATAAACGTTAATTATTTTTCCTAAATTTATCCCGGAAGTTTTGGCTAAATTCTGCGCATTTGTTTTTGCCTGTTTGATTGCCTGGGCTCTTGCCTGTTCTTTAAATTGTTCGGGGTTGTCAATGGTAAACTGCAAATCGCCCACTAAATTTGCTCCCGATGAAGTTACCTGCGACAAAATATCTCCAACTTTTGTAAAATCCCTAATTTTTACCTGAACCGTCTGCTCTAAAGTATAGCCGCTGATTTTTCCGGATGGCTGGACAGGATACATCATCGGAATAATTTGTGTTGTATAATTCGGCGTCAAATTATAGTTTGTTGTCTGGATATCTTTGTCTGCCACTCCCAACTTTTTTACTGCAGCAATTACGGTATTCATTTTATCTGTGTTGGCTTTTGTTACGTCGGACACGGTTGTTGCCTGTGATGTCACTCCCAAGCTAATCAGAGCCACATCGGGTTTAGCATAAACCTTCCCTTCGCCGGAAACTGTAATCTGATAAATGTTTTGTTGGTCAAGCGATTTATTTTGTAAAAGTATTTGACCGACAAAAAAAACTAAAACTCCCACAATTAAAATCTGCGCCAGCATAAAACCCCTGTTTAAAAACTTTATTGTTTGTTCGTCCATATTTTTATTTTATTAATAATATTTTTTTAATATTTATAGTAATATTATATGCACAAACCATTGGTGCAGTTGCCGGAAGTGCAGTCTGAATTAAGATGGCACGGAAGTATTTGCAAAAGCATCTGCGCTTCGCCATTATTCGGGCAGGGTACATCAAAACCGTATGCCCTCATTTTATCTTCAGCTGTTGGCGGCATATTGTGATTTCCATCATAATCTCCTTCTACGCCAGCGTAAACGCCGGGATTATTCACGCATGGAGGGCGGCTCGCTCCGGCTGGCCAATAATTGTAATCGTATAACCCGCCCCATGGAGTTTTTAGCGGCCACTGCGCCAAATATGGACCGTGCCAACTAGTTGCAACAATAGTTTCCCAACCAGAGGGGCAATCTGTGCAAGTTACTATTGGAGAAGAATAACTTCCATGAGCTGAACCATCAGGATTTGAGCAGGATAACGTGGTGCAGGGACTTACAAGGCCCGGGTCCCAGCCTCGAACCACATCGGGCGGATAAAAACCCATATCAAGATAATACATTTGAACAGCTTTAGTCATTGCCCTTTGGACAGACCCGGCAGTGGAAACGCGAGCGCTTTCTAAAATATTATTAAAATTTGGAATTAAAATACCGGCTAAAATGCTGACAATAGCAATAACCACCACTAATTCAATTATTGTAAACCCCGTTAGAGCGCCATTTTTCATATAGTCTTATTATACTCAAAATTTCCGTAAAATTCTACTGAGGGAATTCGTCCAGTAATTCTCCCGAATAATAAAATTCATAAGATAATCTGCCAAAACTATAACTTTGGTCGCCAATTTTTAATTCTGATCCCCCAACTTGCGGATTCGGCCCCGGATTGGAATGGTTAAATCCTATGTTAAAAAGCGTCGCTAAAATTTCCGGACGGTTGGAAACATCAAACCCGGCCTTTTGCCATTGGGTCGTTATTTCTTTGTTTAATAGCGCGGCATACAAATATGAATAATAGTGGTCTTTATAATCTGTCATCCTGTCAAATCTTTCTTTAGAAACATTTTCAGTTTTAAAATCAAGAAGATTTTCAGAGCCTTTGCCAAGATAATACGGAGATTTTTCATCTTTTAAATTGTTTTCAATTTCTATTGCCGTTTCCGGCTTAATGCCAAAAATACCCCAAGAAAATTGCGTCATGCTCCCCAATACTTTTAAAGGCTCAACAACTTTTTTATACGAAGGCCTGTCAGAATAAAAAAGGCGCAGCTGTTCAGCCATCAGCTGAGACACCAAAACTCTGCTTTTTATTCCTGTTTCGGTTTCAATTCTGCTTAAAATATCTTTATCTTTTAGGGCGCCCGCTTTAAAAAATGACCACTCTTCAAAATTTGCCCACTTAAAGGGACTTTTTAAATCAACCATGCCAGCCAATTCTTCAAAATCTTGTTTTGACACAGAAGATGGCACTGCATCAGTGTCGCAGGATTTTAAATTCAATGTTATCAGCAATGAATCCAGGTTTTTTTGAGCCAAATCTTTTTTATCTTCCATGGCTAAATTAATAATCCGCCTGAATTCTGCCGGACACGACTCTTTGACTGCTTTTAAATAACAAAAATTTGCCTTGTTAAAAAATATGTCATCGCTCTCGCCAATGTCAGCTGAAGACAATGCGGCGGCTGTTTTGCTGTCCTGCCAAAAAACATCTGACTGCTTATCTATAATTCCGTTCGTATCTGTCCAGTGCTGATTGACAGCAACGTAAGAAAATATCAAGCCAAAACCGGCCAAAGCAAAAACTGCCACTATTAACTTAAAAACTTTTGAAATAGTTCGGCCCAGAAAGGGAAGAAAACCTTTTTCTTTTTTAATTGGCGGTTTGGGGAGTCTTCGAAACATAATTTTCTATGCCAAGCGCTGTTTGTTGCGCCATTTGTAAAACAGGCAGTTGTTTTTCATAGATATAAGCGTATTCAATAAGCATGCTAGGCGCGTTGAGCGTTCCCGAAGCGCCCAGGGCTATTAAAGTTTGGTCTTCCAATAAATGGTTTACTTCGGGCGGCTCAACTTTTTTTAATTCATTAGAAATTTCATTTGCAGCCAAATGAGAAGCAACAGAATTTTTCAATTGGGATTCCGGCACAAAAATATCAAACCCCTTAAATAGTCCCGGCAAATTCATATTCGGCCTTATGCTGTCGTTAAAGTGCAGGTTCAAAACCAAATCAATACCATTTTCGTTGGCCCATTTGTTCATCCCATAAAGCCTTACCGACATTTCGGGCGTGGCGTCAGAATGAAAAGCCATATCTGGCACGGGCTTTATTTTCCCGGAAAGCATTAAGGCATCATTATCTTTCTGGCACTGCGTTTTCCAATCAATTATATTTTGTTTTTCATTTTCAAAATAATCCTTTAATGTGGGGTTCCAGTCGTTTTTATCTCTGGCAATAATTACTTTATATTTTGGGTCTTGGGTTAAAATTTCCGAAATTTTATCGGCAATATCAACAGCCAAATCTCTTTCATACACATTTTTATAATTTCCTCCTCCGTCTTTTGGCTCATGCCCGGGAATTAAAAGAATATTGAAAGTTTTAACAGCGGGGGCATTTTCAGCCATGGCGCTTACAGCAGCCGGCTGCGTTATTGCATTTATTTTTATTTTCGGCGACGAATTGCTCAAAAAAAATAAAACAACAGAAAAAAACAAAAAAGTAAAACCAAGATATAAAAGTATTTTTTTCATTGGCGCAATTCTTCGGCGGAAGGGGTGGGATTCGAACCCACGAGCCTCTTTCGAAGCACGGCTTTCCAAGCCGTTTGTTTAAGCCACTCACACACCCTTCCTTAAATTTTGCTTAACTTTTTTAAACTTCCATGTCCCTTAATGCTTTTATTCTGTCTTCAATTGGCGGATGGGTAGAAAACAATTTCGAAAACCAGTGAGTTTTTTGCTGGCCTTTGTATGGCGAATCAATAAACAAAGAGCTGGAAGCATCATTTGTAATCCGCATTGGAGTCGGGTCTGAAGAAATTTTTTCTAAAGCGCGGGCCAAACCTTCGGGAAATCTGGTTAATAAAGCGCCGTCGGCATCTGCCAAAAATTCTCTTTTTCTGGAAATTGCCAGCTGAACCAAAGTAGCTGCTATTGGAGCCAAAATGGCTGCAAAAATTCCCAGCACCATTAAAATTAATCCAATATTTCCGTTGTCATCATTTGACCTTCGCCTGCCGCCCCAAAAACTAATTCGCATAAACATATTTGCCAGCATCGCCACAACTCCAGCTAAAACCGCAACAACTGTGGACAACAACATATCTTTATTTCCAATGTGCGACAATTCGTGCGCCAAAACTCCCTGCAATTCTGTTTTATCCAAACGATTTAAAAGCCCTTGCGTTACAGCAACAACCGCGTGATTTTTATCCCGTCCGGTGGCAAAAGCATTCGGCTGGGCTTCGGGAATAATGTAAATTTTTGGCAAAGGCAAACCAGCTGTAATGCACAAATTTTCAACAACATTATAAAGCTGAGGATTATCTTTTTTTTCTATCGGTTGCGCCCGGTACATTCCCAAAACAATTTTATCTGACCACCAATAGCTTGAAAAACTCATAAAAATGCTCAAAAAAACTGCGAAATATAAAATTGCACTGCTGTTTAATTCATAACTAAAAAGCCAGCCTAAAGCTATGATAAAGACCAAAAACCCAGTTAATAAAAACCAGGTTTTTCTTGTATTAGAATCGGCTTGTGTGTAAATTGACGCCATTAGAATTTTACTGAAACCGGTTGTTTTTCTGCTTCGTTGGCTGTCTGAAATAATTCCATTTCTTTAAATCCAAACCCACTGGCAATTAAATTCGCAGGGAAGCTTTCAGTTTTGATATTCAAATCCCTGACATTTGTGTTGTAAAACCTGCGCGCTGCCTGAATTTTGTCTTCTGTGTCGGTAAGCTCGTTTTGCAATTGCAAAAAGTTGGTGGAGGCCTTCAAATCAGGGTAATTTTCAGCTACAGCAAACAAACTTTTTAAGGTGCCAGAAAGGGCGTTTTCAGCCTCTGCCTTGCCTGAGAGCCCCGTAGCGCTCATAGCAGCGGCCCGCGCCGCAGTTACCTTTTCAAAAACTTCTTTTTCGTGAGCGGCATAGCCCTTTACAGTTTCAACTAAATTTGGAATTAAATCATACCTTCTTTTTGTCTGAACATCAATGTCGGACAAAGCCTCTTTCGCCCTATTTTTTAGCACCACCAAACCATTGAAAACAGCTATTATCCATAAAATAACAACCACGACAACGGCTAAAATAATCCACAAAATTATGCTCATGTTTATTTTGGCAAATCATCAATCAGCTCCTCTATATGAGGATGCTGAGTGATAAATTTGTAATTAAATAATTTTAAAAGTGTGAAAAAATCTTCTAATTCAGACCTAAAACCTTCAGGTCCCGAAAAAACTTCCCATAATTGTACTACGAGGTTTTTACTGAAATGATGCAAAATTTCATAGTCTGATCTCCTCTTTAAATAATTAATAATCTGCTTGAATTCTCCCCTGTCTAACCAAACTCCCTGACACATTTTGCAAAAATCAACTTTTATTTTGGCCTCATCATACTTAACCTCCATTAAGCCCGCTCTGTCAACAGGACAATGCTTGTCCCCACGCGCCACGTGAAATTTCTTTTTATCTCTCCACAAATCAATGTCTAACCAATTCAAATTTTTGTCTTCATCGTCTTTTGCCAGCCTTAATTCGTCTTTATCAAACCAAATACCCAAACACTTGGGGCAATAATCAACTTCCACATTATAAAACAGCATTTTTTCTAATTGTTCGCCGTCATTTGGACACTCCATACTTCTATAATAAACAAAAACTCCCCCGAATTCAAGAGGGAGTTTCAAAGTTTTAATTTAGTAGTCGCCGCCCATCATTGGGTTGGGCATGGCGTGGCCGTGGCCATCATCTTTTTTGGGCAATTCGGAAACAACTGCTTCGGTTGTTAAAAGCATACTTGCTGCTGAAACCGCGTTTTCTAAAGCAGTGCGCACAACTTTTGTAGGGTCAACAACTCCTGCCTTTATTAAATCTTCATAAATCATCGTCTGGGCATTAAATCCAAAGTCACCAGAGCCCTCTTTTACTTTTTGAACAACAACTGCTCCATCAACCCCTGCGTTTTCTGAAATTTGCCTAATTGGTTCTTCAATGGCACGCATTAAGATACGAACCCCGGTAAGTTCATCACCGCTGACTTCCCCGCCCGAGGCGGGTCCACCTAGGGCGGACAAAGCCGGTAAAGTTCGCAATAAAGCAACTCCGCCTCCGGGCACAATTCCTTCTTCAACCGCTGCTCTTGTCGCATGCAAAGCGTCTTCCAACTTATGCTGTTTGGCTTTTTGCTCAACTTCTGTAGCAGCTCCAACTTTTATAACTCCCACTCCTCCTGAAAGTTTTGCCAATCTTTCCTGCAATTTTTCTTTGTCAAAATCCGAAGTTGCTAATTCTATTTCTTTTTTAATGGCTGAAATTCTTTTTTCTATTTCTTCTTTTTTACCTTTTCCTTCAACAATTGTTGTGTTTTCTTTTGTCGAAATTACACGTCTTGCCTGCCCAAGCATTTCCAATTCAACATTTTCCAATTTCATGCCTTTTTCGTCAGAAATTACTTCGGCTCCGGTGACAATGGCAATGTCTTCCAACATTTCTTTTTTTCTGTCGCCAAATCCCGGAGCTTTAACGGCCAAAGCTGAAAAAATTCCCCTAATTTTATTTACAATCAAAGTTGTCAAAGCGTCGCCGTCAACATCATCGGCAATAATAACCAGTTCTTTTTTTCCGGCTTTTACCAATTTTTCCAGCAATGGCAAAATTTCCTGCAATGAGCTGATTTTTTTGTCTGTAATTAAAATATACGGCTCTTCCAAAGACGACTCCATTTTTTCTGTGTTGGTGACCATGTATCCTGAAACATATCCCCTGTCAAACTGCAAGCCTTTTACAATTTCTTTTGACAAGCCGAATGTTTTTGATTCTTCTGTTGTAATTACTCCGTCTTTGCCGACTTCTTCCATAACTTCGGCAATCAAATTCCCCATTTCAACGTCCTGCGCTGAAATTATTGCAACCTGGGCTTTTTCCTCTTTTGTAGAAATTGGTTTTGACATTTCTTTTAATGCTGCGACAACTGCGTCTTTGGCTTTTATGATTCCTTTTCTTAAAGCCAGAGGATTGGCTCCGGCTGCCACATTTTTCAAGCCTTCGGTAGCAATTGCCTGAGTCAACAAAACAGCCGAGGTTGTGCCGTCTCCGGCAACATCATTTGTTTTTGAAGCTACTTCTTTTATAATTTCGGCTCCAATATTTTCAACATTGTCTTCCAATTCAATATCTTTGGCGATTGTCACGCCATCATTTGTAATTGTAGGACTGCCAAAACCCCCACCTAAAACAACATTTCTGCCTTTCGGCCCCAAAGTAACTTTTACCGCGTTTGCCACTTTATCTAGGCCTGATTTTAAAATTTTTCTTGCGTCTTCGCTATATTTTATTTGTTTTGCCATAATACTTTTGCTTTGCAAAAGAAACTCGAAATTCGAATATCGAAATTCGAAATATCTTTTGAATTTTGAATTTTTGAATTTTGAATTTGTTTCGGATTTCGGATTTCGTGCTTCGGATTTTTGCGATTATTCTATAATCGCAAGTATATCGCTTTCTGAGGCAATTAAATACTCTTTTCCATCAATTTTTATTTCGCTGGGTCCATATTTTGTAAACAAAACTTTGTCTCCGGGCTTTATCGACATCATTATTATTTTGCCGTCATCTGTTTTTTTCCCGGGTCCCACGGCAATTACTTTGCCCTCTTCTGATTTTTCTTTTGAAGCGGTTTCGGGCAAAAAAATTCCGGCTTTTGTTTTTTCCTCTTCTTTCACCGGCTCAATTAAGATGTGGTCTGAAAGTGGTTTGATGTTCATATATTTTTGTATTTAATAATATAACTTAAGAAATAAAATGACTTTTGTCAAGCCTTAAACAAGTGGTGGTTTTAATCCTGCTATTTTTATTTTCTATTATTTTAAAAAACAAAAATAGCAGGATTATTGCGATGTCTTTTTTATCAGCAGTTCAAGCAGTTTTTTTGCCTGCAAGGTTGCATCTTCTTTGGTTTGGCTTTGGGTAAACAGCTCCCACTGGTCAAAAATTTCCTGGTCGTTCAAGGCCCTTACCGCTGTTTCCAAAGATAATCTGGCGTTAAAATCAATTTCTTTTTCATCCAGCAAAACTTTTTCAGTGAACATATCTCTGAAAGCCAAAACTTTTGCATTAACTTGCTTTACCTGGCAGGAATGGGTGCTTTGCACGAGCGCAAAATATAAAGCCCCGTTAATAATCAAAGAAACTCCTGCAACAGCGCAGAGCGCGGTTATAAAAAATGTTTTTTTGTTTATAATTATCATCTTTTAAAAATAATTAAGTTATTTTCGACCTTTGATAAAATGCACAACCATTACCGCAAGCAAAACAACCGCCACAAACAGCAGTATGGCTATAACTGCTTGCCAGTTAAACCAGTCGGGCAGGAAACCTTTCTTTTTTAATCCAACGTTCATTGTTATGCCGTTGTCCCCTGCTATGGAAAAAGAATCGCTCTTAAAATCATAGTAATTCGGCGCTGTTGCCGTAAGGTAATATGTTCCCTGCGGAACTAAGAAAGAATATCTTCCCGTGTCGTCGGTTACAACGGGATTTTTTTGGAAGAATTTATCAGCTGGCCACAGCTGGTATTCTTTGGTGTCGGGGTTTAGCCAATAAATTGAAACAGCGGCGTTTTCAATTCTTAATTTTCCGTTAGATGTCTGGCTATAAACATAACCTTCGGGGTCAACAACTGCTGTGATGCTGTTTTCTGCAGGGAGCAAAGATGGGTCTTCATATTCTATAATAGTAATAATTTGGTATTCGCCTTTAGTTGTCGGCGCATTAATTTCTGCCTTGAAAACGCCCGGTTTGGCTTCGGCATATTCAAACTTTTGCACAAGCAGGCCTGCTGACGAGGAATTTTGCGCTACTGGAGCAGGAGTTGCAGCTGCCAAAGCAGCGCTGAAAAATCTTGCAACAACATCTTGGGTGGGCAATGTATTTTCTGCATTTTGCAAATTTTTGGAAGTTATTAACCCGGTTACCCTGCTGGCAGGCTGGTCTGGTTTTATTACCAATTCAATTGGTTTGCCGGAAACAACTGTAATTTTTTGTTCAGCTGTGCCATTTGCGTTTACTGAGAGAACAGAGCCAAAATCAATCAAGCCGCCCGGAGTTCTTGCAAAAACCATGTCGCTGGGCATTTTGCTGATTGCCTCGGCGCTTAATTGCGCCAAAGGAACTCCCTGAATTTGGGCCAGCGTATTGGCTTGCAAACCCTCGGCAGATGCCGGCTGATTAGCATTTGCAAGCTGGTTGGCTTGTAAAATTTGTTCTTGGGTGAGAATTGTTTTGGTTAATCCTTGAAGCTGCAATTCTGTCTGGCTTAATTTTTTAACATCCTGCACTTTGCTGACATCAACAGATAAGGTGTCTAAAGTTTTTTGGAGCTGAGACAGTTTGTCGGCAAAGAAACTGATGCTCGAATTGACCGGAGACAAATTAAACTTGCTCAAAGGATTGACGCTCATAATTTGCAACCCCTGCAATGCTTGCGGCGTTGTTTGCGTGACTGACTCGGAAATTGGCGGATAACTAATTTGCTGGGTTTGCGGGCCGAAAAGCTCGGCAATTTGTCTTCTTATAGCAGCAACTTGGTCTAAAATTTGCTCTGCAATTCCAATTGTTGTGCTGTAATTTATGCTTGCTGAAACTATGTTTGAGGCAACTCCATATTGGGTGAAGAACTTTACATAAACTGTTTTCTGGCCTTGGCCATCGGTGAGCGTCCAGGCTTTTGTTGCAGAATACGGCTCTTGCATCGCGTTGACAAAACTAAGGTCATTTGAAATTGACATTCTGGCAACATTTGAGCCGGCTGTAAGAGCTAAAACAACATCTCTGGTTTTGGTGCTTGCAGCGCCATTGTTTATTGACACAC
>JAPLZD010000073.1 GCA_026395195.1 Candidatus Staskawiczbacteria bacterium | reverse complement strand
CTTTATTTTCTTTGGTCAAATCATTAATTTGCTTTTCGTAATTATTAATCAGATAAAACCCTTTCGTCAAATCATTAACCTGCCAAACGTAAAAAACCAGCAAAACCACGCAAATAACAAATCCTGCGATACAGAAAAGTTTCCAATTTACCGAAGGAAGTTCAATTGATTCTATTCTTCTTAATACTGCTGTTGTCATAATTATTTATAGTTTTATTGCGGCTCTCAATTTTGCTGACCTTGCGCGAGGATTCACCTTTGTTTCTTCGCGCGACGAGCAAACCGGCTTTTTAGTTAATATTTTTATTGTTCCCTTTTTTGCCTCTTCTGATAAAAAATTTTTAACAATTCTATCTTCTAGAGAATGAAATGAAATTACTACTAGCCTTCCCCCTGCAGACAACGTTGAAATTGCTTCGGGCAAAACTTTTTTTAAATTTTCAAGCTCATCATTTACTGCAATTCTCAGGGCTTGGAAAGTTCTTGTGGCATAATGGATTTTGCCCCGCCAGTATTGCGACGGTGTTGCGTCTTTGATAATTTCTATGAGCTGGAAAGTTGTTTTAATTCTTCCCTTTTTTCTTTCTTCAAATATTTTTTTTGCAATTTTTTTTGAAAATTTTTCTTCGCCGTGTTCTCTCAAGGCTTCTTCAATTTTTTCCTCTGACCATTCGTTAACAATTTTTTCTGACGTTAAATAACCCATCTGGTCGTTGTACCTCATGTCCAGCCCCTGATCGATTTTAAAAGTAAACCCCTTTTCCGTCCCTTCCAGCTGGGCCGATGACATTCCCAAGTCAAGAAGTATGCCGTGAATTTGGCCCCTGCCTACCGGCAGGCAGGGAAAATTTTTTCTTTCTATAATTTCCTGCAAATGGGAATATGAATTATTCACCAAGGTTACTCTGTTTTGAAAATGAGCTTCCAGCCAATGCGAGGATACAATTTGCTGCGGGTCCAAATCAATTCCCAAAAGTTTTCCTTCCGGCTTATTTTTCAAAAGTATTTCTTCTGCATGCCCTCCTTCGCCGACTGTACAATCTATAAAATTTTCGTTCGGCTGGGGGCTCAGGTATTGCAATACTTCTTTTTTAAGAACTGCTGTATGTATCATTATTTTAAATTCCGAAATTTCCTAATTTTGAAACAATTTCCTCTACTCCTTTTTCGGCATTTTTGGTATATGAATCCCATTTTTCAGAATCCCAAATTTCCAATCTGTTTGATAATCCGCAAATAACCACATTCTTTTTTAAATTTGCGTAATTTTTCAGATAATCAGGAACCAATATCCTTCCCAATTTGTCCAAAGAAACTTCCATGGCTCCTGCTAAAATAATTCTGGCAAATGATCTTGCTTCCGCTTGTGAAATGGGCAAATTTCCCAATTTTGAAGACATTACTTCCCATTCTTTTTCTGTGTAAACAACCAGGCAATTTTCCACTCCCTTTGTTATTATCACTTTATCGCCCAATTCTCCTCTAAATTTGGCCGGGAGCGCTAAGCGTTTTTTATTATCGATTGTGTGCTCGTATTGCCCGATTAGCATGGTTTTGTCGGTTTAAAAGTTATTCACCTCTTCTGGTAGTTTTCCCACACTTATCCACATCTTCCCACTTCTCCTTATTTATAGCCCATTTCAAGCACCATAGTCAACACTTGCCCCACAAATGACATTTTAGTCGTAAAATGGTGCATTTCTACACTATTTATCCACAGCCTGCCTTTTTAGCTATTGTCGCACAATAGACTTATCCACAAAAATAGCAATAAAAAAAGGCCCACGAAACGAATACGTAAGGCCCTATGCCTCTTTAACCATAGGCTTGCCATCTGGGCCGCGATAGAATTGCTTGCCCTCTTCTGTCCGAGCAAGAACTCCATCACAATCATGCAAGGCGTCGCATGCTGCACAAGCGTATCTGGCGAGAGTAAGCACAAAGCCATGGCCCGGCAAAAAGCACAGGTTGCTGGCACTTACCCTGCCACCGCACCCTGGCATTTGGCACGGGGGGTTGAAAACCGGCGTTGGTCCTAATGACATGGCTTCCCTCCAATTTGTTTGCCTTATCAATGAGCCACAAGGCGCACTGAAAATTAGGTGAAACTGATTAAATTAAATTAACAATAAAATAAATCTATGTCAAACAAATTTGACATGGGCCACAAAATAAAACAAATAAAAAAGCTCCAAAAATTGGAGCTTAGCGCGCAAACTCGCGCACTTAGACAGTAACGCCCATTTTCTTCAAGCAATCCATTGCCTCCTGGACGCTGTCAAATTCTTCCAGGTCGCTGGCAAAAAACGTGTTAGCGCCCTTATATTCCGGGTCCTCAACCCACAGAAGGCTAACAAGGCGCAAAACCACTGTCCTGCCGCCCATGTTTGGCAACACGGTGGGTCTGTCGCTTAATGTCTGGCCGACCCACCATCCTGTGCCCGCCCCGCGCTTTTTGGGAACCACAAACTTTCCGTCTCTGCTCTCGCACATAGCAATCTCCTTTGCCCGATAAACAAACTGGGAAAGAACGAAAAAATCCTCCGGCCAGGAGGATTTTTGATATTTATGTTTTTCTTTTTATTACTTATCAAAAACCTCCGGGCCATAGCCCAACAACAAGTTTAGCAACAAGTTTTGGAGGTTTAATATCGTCATAATATATCTTTATTTATTTATACACCATTAGAAAATCGTGTCAACTTAATTTACCGGGTTAATAATTATTTCAAAGGTTTCAGGATTGATTTCAATTTTATCGCCTTTCTTTATTCTATCTGATAAAAGCGCTTGGGCGATAACATTTTCAACTTTATCTTGCACCACTCTTCTCATTTCTCTGGCGCCAAATTCCGGCTTGTAAGAAAGGCTGACAATTTCTTCTTTCAAGGGTTCTGTAATTTCAAAATCGATTTCCTTTTCCTTCAAATTTTTCTGTAAGGCCTGAAGCGTCAGCTGGGCTATCTGCAAAAGATTTTCCTTTGTTAAAGGATGAAAAATTACCGTAGCATCAAAACGATTAATAAATTCCGGCTTGAATATGTCCTCTTCTATAAGCGAATCCACAAGTTTTTGCTTATCAAGAGTTTTTCCAGACTCAACTTCCTGGAAAATCATGCTTGCTCCGGCATTTGATGTACAAATAATTATTGTGTTTGCAAAAACCACTTTTCGGCCCTGGCCGTCGGTGATGTGGCCTTCATCTAAAACCTGTAAAAGCAAATTTAAAATATTTGGGTTAGCCTTTTCAACCTCGTCTAGCAAAACCAAAGAAAAGGGCTTTTCCCTTACCGGCGTGGTCAAAAGCCCCTGCATTTCAACGGGGCTCACCTGGCCGATTAAGCGCGGAATATCTGCAACTGCCTGAAATTCCGACATATCCAGCCTGATCATTTTCTCTTCCGAGCCAAAATAGATTTGCGCCAAAGCTTTTGAGGTTTCTGTTTTACCGACACCGGTGGGCCCTAAAAATAAAAACGAACCCATTGGTCTTTTTTTAGATCCAATTCCGGCCCTTGCCCTTCTCATGGCAATTGAAATTTCGGTTACCGCCTCTGCCTGGTTTATAATCCTGCCGTGGATTAAATTTTCCAGATTTAGCAGGGTTTCTTTTTCTTTTGTTTCCATTTTTCCAACCGGAATGTCGGTCTTCTCGGAAATTATTTTAGCAACATGGTGTGGCAAAACAACTTTTTCCTTTAGAGTATGCACATAAACAACTACTTCATCTAAAACATCCAAAGCTTTTTTGGGAAATGGCAAAGACGGCATATATCGCGCCGTTAAATTTACGACTTCCCTGATGGCAGGATAGGTTATTAAAACTTTGCTGCGGTATTCAAACTCCAGCGCAGCCGATTGCAAAATTTGAAGCGTTTCGGCCTCGGTCACTTCAGAAACTTCAATCTGCCTGAAAAAATTAGCAAATGAAGGTGAAGCTTCTATATTTTTATGCAGGCCCGTGTAATCGGTTATGGCCACAAATTGAAAATTAGGCATGGCCAGATATTTTGACAGAATTCCGGAAATATCAACTTGCCCGGGCTTGTTTTCTTTTTGTCCGACAAAATTTTGTAATTCGTCTATTGCTAAAATGACGTTCCCGGACGCAATAACCTCGTTGAAAATTTGGTCCAACGTTGCTTCCAATTTTTCCGCATCCTGTATTTGGGCAACTAGCGTTATTAAATCAAGCTCAACGACTCTTTTGTTGTTTAATTCCTGCAACCCGGTTCCTAGATAACATCTTTGGGCAATAGCTTCAATTATGCTTTTTCTGCCTGTTCCGGGTTCTCCAATAATAAGAGCATTTGCCAGGCTGGATTTTGCCAAAACCATTTCTGTCTGCTCAATTTCTTTTTTGTGGCCTACAATTTCCCTATACCTCCACCCGCTCACAATTTTTCTCCAATCAAT
>JAPLZD010000061.1 GCA_026395195.1 Candidatus Staskawiczbacteria bacterium | reverse complement strand
TTCAAGGCAAGTTTACAAAGGAATGGATATTGGCACAGCAAAACCGCTGGACCTTGAAGGAGTCCCCCATTGGATGTTAGACATTAAAAATCCAAATCAGCTTTACAGTGTTGGCGAATACAAAAAAGACGCAATAAAAATAATACACCAAATTTTGAAAAGAAAAAAATTACCAATTTTGGTTGGCGGCACCGGTCTTTATATAAAAGCTGTCGCGGAAAATCTTGATATTCCAAAAGTTGAGGCAAATCCACTTTTGCGAACAAAAATCGAAAGGGAAATTCAAAAAAATGGGCTGGATTTTGTTTTCAAAAAATTAATAAAACTAGACCCGGAAGCAGCCTACATTGTTGATCCTAAAAATCCGAGAAGAGTAATTAGGGCTTTAGAAATAACTTTACTAACAAAAAAACCATTTTCTCGGCAAAGAAAAATGGGTAGTCCCCTTTTTGATGTTTTAGAAATTGGAGTTTCTATGCCAGAAAAAAAATTGCGCGACCGTATAAATCAACGCGTTGGCCAAATGGTAAAAAATGGATTGGTTGAGGAGGTAAAAGAATTAATTAAAAAATATGGCGCTGACCAGCAGGCTTTTGACGCCATCGGATACCGAGAAATAATTGAATATTTAAACCCCGAAAAAAACGGGGCAGGTAATAAAACAACACTGGAGCAAGCCCTAGAGAATATAAAAATCAATACCTGGCATTATGCCAAGCGGCAGATGACATGGTTCAAAAAAGACAAAAAAATCCACTGGATAGATAATCAAAAAGATGCATCGCGTCTTATTGACACATTTTTAAAAAGATGATATATTAAAAAATCAACGATTTTCAGTTCCTTTTTTTATAGGAGGGCGTCTCGTGCCTACCACAACAGTTACGACAGCAAGAACGGCCAAAGAAAAGAGGGCCGAGCTCAAGCGGCTTGGTTTCTTCCATGTCACCGGCCTTACCTGGATTGATGCCCTTCAAGACGAAGAGGGCGAAATTCAAGCTCCTTCCCATCAGCTGTGCCACTGGGGCAATAATGCCAAGTGGACGGTAGCGGTGCTGGAAAACGGAGAAGTTTGGCTGATGTACGGAGAGCCGGACGACGAGATTTGGGCAATTCTTCGCAAACTTTGTCCGCGCGGCCGCGGAGCATTTGTCCCCTGCGATGACGACAGGACAATTTATCCGGAACACGCAGCAGCGCGGTTCCGCGACCCTTATTATTCCGGCCACGCCGACCCGACTCCCCGGCCGCGGTGATTTTTGATTAAGGTATGGACGCCCCCACAACGCACAAGGCCCTGGTTTGCATGGCGCAAACCAGGACCATTTTTTTTACAAATTTTTAAATTATTTTTTTCAACAGGCTTCTTACTTTTTCTGGGCTGGCAGTGCCACGAGTGGCTGCCATTACCTGCCCAACTAAAAACTGCAAAGAATTCTGTTTGCCTGCTTTGTAATCTTCAACAGCTTTTGGATTCTTGGCAACAACATCTTTTATAATTTTTTCTAATTCTGAATCATCAGACATCTGCCTCCAATTATTATCATCAACAATGTCCGAGGGATCAACTCCGGTGTTAAACATCTCAAGAAGAACTGCTTTGGCAACCTTGCTGGAAATTTCGTTTTTATAAATCATTTTTACAAACTCAGCAAAATTTTCCGGAGTAATTTTAAATTCTGTTTCCACAAATTCTTTACCTTCAAGCAAACCCTGCACATCTGAAATTAAATAATTGGCAACCAATTTATAAGTCCTTTTCTTTCCCTCTTCTCCCTCTGCCTCCAGCCATGCATCAAATTCTGAAATAACTTTTTCAAAATATTCGCTCAAATCTTTATTCACAACAAAAAACTCAACAGAGGCATTGTCTAAACCATATTCTTTTTTAAACCTTTCTCTTTTTTGTTCTGGTAACTCTAGCATAATTAATTTTATCTCTTTTACATAGTCTTTGTCAAAATGCATTAAGGGCAAATCAGGCTCGGGGAAATATCTGTAGTCGTGCGCTTCCTCTTTTTCTCTTTGCGAGAACGTAATTTCTTTTTTATCGTGCCACCCTCGTGTTTCCTGCACCACCTTGTCCCCTGCTTCCAAAACTTCTTCTTGCCTTTTAATTTCGAAGTCAACTGCTTTTTCAACAACCTTAAATGAATTTAAATTTTTAATTTCAACTTTTGTGCCAAGCTTTGCGCCCTTGCTAATGGAAATATTCACCTCAACCCGCATTTGGCCCTTTTCCATATCAGCATCAGAAACTCCCAAATATTTCAAAATTAGCTGAAGCTCTTGGGCAAATTCCCTAGCCTCTTTTCCTGAAGAAATATCC
Source organism: Candidatus Staskawiczbacteria bacterium (assembly GCA_026395195.1). GTDB lineage: Bacteria > Patescibacteriota > Minisyncoccia > Minisyncoccales > Staskawiczbacteraceae > XYD1-FULL-39-28. The sequence goes on along the minus strand of JAPLZD010000061.1, from coordinate 5,987 downwards.
GGCTCGGTAACTAATTCCATTAAAGGAACTCCTGCCCTGTTTAAATTAACCAAAGAGTAATCTGCGCCTTCAGGGTGCATCAAGCTGCCGGTATCTTCTTCTAAGTGTATTCTGGTTATTCTTATTTTGCGTCCCTCTACTTCTAAATATCCTCCAACACACAACGGCTTATCATACTGAGAAATTTGATAGCCTTTTGGCAAGTCAGGATAAAAATAATTTTTTCTATCAAATTTTGAATCTTCGGAAACCGTGCAATTCAAAGCCAGTCCGGTTTTAATAACCTTTTTTATCGCTTCTTCGTTTGCAACTGGTAAAGTTCCTGGTTGCGCAGTACAAACAGGACAAATATTATAATTTGGCCGTTTTTCGTCCGGGTCATTTTTGCAACTGCAAAACATTTTTGAATTTGTTTTCAACTCCGCATGTATTTCCAACCCAATTGTAGGTTTGTATGCCATATTATTTTCTTTCTAAAATTACAAACGAATAATCGTATACGTTTTTGTCATCGGCTTTGCAGTATTCTCTTTTTACTTCATTCCATTCTGATAAATTAACTTCCGGGAAATATGTGTCGCCCTCAGGGCTAGCGTGTATTTCTGTAATGTATAATTTTTGAGCTAACGGTAAAAATTGTTTGTAGACTGATGCTCCTCCGCAAATCATTACTTCAGGATCTGCTTTCACCATTTCCATTAATTCGTCAATAGAATGGGCTACAAAACAACCTTCTGGCGGAATATAATTTGGGTCATTATTTAAAATAATATTCTTTCTGTCTGGCAGTGGCTTATCTCCAATTGATTTAAAAGTATTTAATCCCATAACAATTGTCTTGCCCAGCGTGGCTTCTTTAAAATATTTAAAATCAGCCGGCATATGCCATGGCAAAGCATTTTTATTTCCAATTACTCTATTTTCTGCCACCGCAGAAATCATTGATAAAATCATACTTAAACTGCCATTGGGGCTTTAATTGTTGGATGATATTTATAATCAATCAGCTTTATGTCCTCCATTTTAAAATCTAAAACATTTTTTATTTCAGGATTCAGCCATAATTTTGGCAAAGGATAAGGGTTCCTGCTCATTTGCTCTTTTACTTGGTCAAAGTGATTTAAATAAATATGCGTGTCTCCCAAAATGTGCACAAATTCCCATGGCTCTAGCCCAACAGATTGAGCCACCATATGCAAAAGCAAAGAATAAGAAGCTATGTTAAACGGAACTCCCAAAAATGTGTCACAAGATATCTGATACATCAATAAAGATAATTTTTTGTCAACACAAAAAAAGTGAAACAACAAATGGCAAGGAGGCAGGGCCATCATATCTAATTCGGCCGGATTCCACGCAGTAATAATTATTCTTCTGTCTCCCGGATTCTTTTTTAACTGCTCAATTGCGTTGCTCAGCTGATCTATGGGCACATCGGTATAAGGCGACTTCCAGCTTCTCCACTGAACTCCATAAACTCTGCCCAAATCTCCCTCAAATTTTGCTTTTGGTTTCCAATAAGCGGCTTGTGCGTTCCCGTCCCAAATATGACACCCTAATTTTTGTAATTCTTTGTTGTCTGAACTTCCCGATAGAAACCACAACAATTCGGCTTTTACCACTTCAAAAGCCAATTTTTTTGTTGTCATTGCCGGAAAGCCGTCGGCCATATTAAATCTCATCGACTGGCCAAAAATTGCCCTCGAGCCCACTCCGGTTCTGTCTGGCCTGTCTATTCCCTCATCCATTATTTTTTTCAGTAAATCTTGATATTGTTTCATAATTACATTTCTTGAATCTCTTCTATAACTTTTTGGTTTATGTCAGTTGGAGGCAGCATCTGGGTTTCCAAGCACTCAATAATTTTAAAATCATCGGGGTATTCTTCGGCCACCATCAAATAAGAATTTAATGCATTTTCTAAATGTTTTTTGTCTTTTTCGTGAATGTCCTGCTTCGTTGTATCACCCAAATAACTTTTTCTCCTGTCTGCTTTTTCCTTGTCAGTAATGTTATGTGCTAATTTTAAGGAAAATTCGGGCGACGTTTTCAAAATAAAGGTGTAATCGGGTTTAGGAATCCCAAATATGCCGTATTCTACATTATACAACCAATCGACATACTTTTTCCACTGCTCTTTGTCTTTTACCAGCTTTCCTCCTTGGTGCCCCACGTTTGACACCAAGTATCTGTCAGAAATTACAATTTTTCCTTCTTGGAGCCATTTTTTAATTTTAAAACTGGCGTCATATCTATCTATGGCATAAAAAATGGAGGCAATATATGGCCCCACTTCTTCCGATGTTCCATATTTTCCGGTTAAATAATCATCCACCATTGCCGAGGATCTTTGGCCGTGCTGGGGAAAATCAATTCTCTCAACCTCATATCCTTTTGACCTAAAATAGTCAGCCAACAATTTTGTTTGCGTGGATTTGCCGCATCCATCAATTCCCTCAAACACATAAAATTTCCCTCGTTTTGCTGATAATAGTTTCTCCTGGTTTGGGTTGGGTTTGTTCAAATATTCATTATAAACAATGCTCATCCAAACGCTATGGCTAACGCTATCCTCTAATTCCTTCAAGGTAATCAGCTTGCCTTCCATTTTGTCGGTTTCTTCAACATAAATTTCCGGACTGTTGCCGATAAAATGATAAACCAATCCAATGTGCACCTGCTCTACCGGCCGCGATTCGTCGTTTATTATTCCAATAAATTTTTTCTCCAAAAGATGCCCCTTGAAATGAACTTCCTCTTCCCACTCCCTCATCATTCCAGTTTCTAAAATATTTTCATCGCCGTTAACATCTTCTTTATTTATGTGCCCGCCCACGCCCAGCTGATAATCATTATTTACCAGCCGCTGCTCGCCGGCTGCGCTTAAATATTTATAGGCAAAAAATTCATCTTTATAACTAAAAAGAATATAGGGAATAATCTGCTGAAACCCAGGGTCATTTTCCACATCTCCCCTTCTCTTAAATTCTGCATTTTTTTTTATTAAATCCAGATAATAATCCAGATTCTCTGTTTTCAAACCCTGCCACTTTCCTTTTCCAAAAAGAATGTCGGACTTAATAACTAAAATTTGTTCGTCATCTTTGTTCATGCCTCTTCTATCCCGCTAATATTTTCTTTTTTGCCCTCTGACATTAAAATTTCTTTTATGCTTACGAAGCCGTCTTCATCTATTGCGGGCCTTGCTTTTTCTGACGTACTGCTCTGGTTGCTGTAATTTTCAACAGAGTTGTCCATAATAACCAAGTTGACTTCTGCATCTCGAAATAATTTTATTGTCATCTGGTCTGCGTGATACCTTTTCTGGGCAACAACTCTTTTAATGCCCACTCTTACAATTCTCATTGCGCAGTTATAGCAAGGCACCATTTTCGTATAAATGGTTGCGCCCTCAACGCTTATGCCGTCTTTTGCGCACTGCAAAATTGCGTTTTCTTCGGCATGCAATGTTCTTACGCAATGCTGGGATTGGTTTCCATTCTCATCAATAACTGTTCGCATCAAATGGCCAACTTCGTCGCAGTGCGGCTGACCGGGAGCTGCCCCCACATATCCTGTCGCTATTATGGTATGCCCCGGGCTGACAATTACCGCTCCGCTTCGCCCCCTGTCGCAGCTTCCCCTGCTGCCTATGGGCTCTAATAAATTTAAAAAATACTCATCCCACGACGGCCGGATGTATTTTTGGTTTTCCATGTTATTTCCGCCAGCCGGCGGATTATTTAATAATAAGGTATCCCCATTCTACCACCTTGCCAAAATAAAAAGCAAGTGGAAAAACCACTTGCTTTTTTAAAAATTCGTTTCTTAATTTATCACATCAACGCCCATGTTTTTTGCGGTGCCGGCAATTATTTTAATTGCCTGTTCAATGTCTGTGGTATTAAGGTCGGGCATTTTCTTTTCTGCAATTTCTTTCAACTGGGCTTTGGTAATTTTTCCAACCTTTATTTTATTGGGCGTGCCCGAACCCTTTTCAATTCCGATTGCTTTTTTAATAAGCTCGGAGGCTAAGGGCGTTTTTAATTTAAAAACAAACGACCTGTCTTTGTAAATTGTAACCTCGGCCGGAATTGTATAGCCCGCCATCTGCTGGGTTGCCGCATTAAACTTCTGGCAGAATTCTGCAATGTTTAATCCGTGAGGAGCCAATGCCGGTCCAATTGGAGGCGCCGGTGTTGCTTTTCCCGCAGGTATTTGCACCTTAACTACAGCTTTAATTTCTTTTGCCATGTTATTTTAGTTAAATACTATGTTAGAGTATAGCCTTGTGCTAATCACTAAAAGCAATATTTAACTTGTTTATTTATTAACCTACTTTTTGTATTTGCAATGAATCCAATTCCACCGGAGTATCTCTGCCAAACATATTAACCAAAACTTTAATCTTTCCTCTTTCTGTATCAATTTCTGAAACTTTTCCTTCAAAACCCTTAAACGGTCCGTCGACAATTTTAACATTCTCCCCAACCTCAAAATCAACTGTAAATTCCGGCTCGCCGACTTCCATTCTTTTTTTCAAATCATCCATGTCTGATTTTGAAACCGGAATTGGCGTAGTTCCTGCTCCTAAAAATCCTGTTACTCTTGGGGTGTTTCTTACCACATACCAGGAAGCGTCAGTAACCACCATTTCCACCAAAACATAACCCGGGTAAATTTTTTCCTCTACGGTTTTTCTCTTTCCGTTTTTTATTTTTACCTTTTTTTCTTTAGGAACAATAACATTGAAAATTTTGTCTTCCATTCCCAAAGATTCAATTCTCTGTTTTAAATTTTTCGCAACGGCATCTTCGTATCCAGAATAAGTATGGATAACATACCAATTTCGATCTTGTTCAATTTGTTGCTTTGCCATGTTACTTTAAAATAATTCTTTTAATTATTTCTGTAAAAATGAAGTCCAACCCGCCCAAAAAAACTGCCACCACAACAGTAACGCCAAGCACAATCAAAGTGTACCTTATAATTTCTTTTTGTGAGAGCCAGCTGACTCTTCTCATTTCAACCCAAACTTCCTTAAAAAACAAATTTAGCTTTTGTGTAATTGTCATAAAATTTCTTGGTTTTTAAAAAGGCCCGAAGGCCATCTTCTTTATGATAGCCGATATCCTATTTTTAGTCAAGTCTTATAATATTATATCATAAAATAATAAAAAAGCCTTGCGCGATTGCTAGGCAATACGCGCAAGGCTCGGAGGATGCGGTCCGACAAGGACCGCTGTGGTGTTTACGATTGTCAGAACCTCGTTGAGAGATTCAGCGCTTGACGCAAGGAAAACTCATCGTCGTAGTTCGGCGGTGAAAGATGCAAGCAGCCGATTCGGCGACCGCCAGAAATTCTTTCGCCTCTCTGACGCGATTTTTTTCCGCGTCGTGCTTTCCTTTGCTTACGAGCGTTTCCATTGCTCATAACAAGACTCCTAAAAAGAAAAGGGTTAACTAGCCTTGCAAATCTGCATCCAATTGCAAATCTGCCTTAAGGTCTTTCCATTCTTCCGCGGTCATTCCGCGGCGGGCAGCTTCTGCTGCCTCATCGCGCGCTTCGCGCGCGATGTCGTCATCTAAAATGGCAATCTCTCTGGGCACATCTTTGCCATCTACTGCCAAGAATACCAGCGACATTTCAAGACTCCTTTCTTTGGGGAGGGGTGGACATCACGCTACAAACCCATATATGGGCCTCTAGTGTGATGTCCAAACGTAAACACCTATATGTTAAAGTGCTGACTATACTCTTTTTATTGTATCACGTTTTAGGAACCTTGTCAATAGAAGGCCCCTCATTACTCTTCCTCTGCATTTATTGGAACTATAATTCCTTTCTCGTTTAATTCCACCATAGGTTTTCTGCCATACTTCTTCTCCAAATTTTCTGCAAGCCAACCAAACAATTCTTCTTCTCCCCGTACTTTCTTGCTTTCTAGATTCTTTGGGTGGTGCAATAAAAAATATTCAAGCTCATC
>JAPLZD010000059.1 GCA_026395195.1 Candidatus Staskawiczbacteria bacterium | reverse complement strand
TGGCCGTATTTGGTCGGATTTGCCATTTCTCTTGTTGTGACGGGAGCTTTAAGTTTAATGTATTCTGGTTTTATAGCATTTGTGATAGTAATAATCGCAGATGCCGCAGCGGTCTATTTATATGCCAAAATGATGGATAAGGCGGTTGGAAAATACTATCAGTAAAAATCAAAAACTATTGCAATTTGGGAAAATCAGGTGTATAATTGACCTGATTTTTTCATTTTAAAAAACATGGAAGAGATTTCATTAAAAGCGCAACAATTATTTAATATCGGAAGTTTTCCCATAACGAATGGTTTGTTTTTGACCTTGGTTGTGTCTTTGCTTTTGATAACCTTCGCTTTGATTTTTCGAGCCAAAATAAAAATGGTTCCGGGAAAATTGCAGGGAGCCGTTGAAATGGGTGCAGAAGCGCTTTTGGGCTTGATGGATTCAACCTTGGGAAGCATGGCCTCGGCAGAAAAATATTTTCCCTTAATTGCAACAATTTTTATTTTTATATTATGCTCAAATCTTTTAGGAATTTTTCCAGGCGTCGGGTCGCTGGAGTTTCATGGCGTTAGCGGCGAGGTCCCACTTTTTCGTTCTCCGGCAGCCGATTTGAACTTTACTTTGGCATTTGCAATAATCTCTGTTATAGTTACAAATATAATAGGAATGGCATCTGTCGGGGTGTTTCGCCACCTCGGCAAATTTTTTAATTTTCACGGCCCGATCGATTTTTTTATAGGAATATTAGAACTAATTTCCGAAGTTGCCAAAATCATTTCTTTGTCATTCCGATTGTTTGGAAATGTTTTTGCCGGCGAAGTTTTAATGATAATCATTTCTTATTTGGCGGCATATATTGTTCCTTTGCCATTTTTATTTTTGGAGTTATTTGTTGGCATGATACAGGCATTTATTTTCGCAACAATTACGCTGGTTTCAATTTCTTTACATACAACAATTCACGAAGAACATTAAAGGTCAAAAATAATTATTAATTAATTTTTATAGAAACATGGATATAGATTCAATAAGATTATGGGCGACAGTCGCCTCAATTGCCGCCGGAACAGTTTTTCCCGCAATTTCAATCGGCTGGATAGGCTCTTCGGCAGTAAAATCAATTGGCAGAAACCCGGAAGCCGCGTCAAAAGTGCAGACAATGGCAATTTTGGCTATTGCTTTTGCCGAAGCAGTCGCAATTTATGCTTTGGTTATAGCCTTGATTGTAAAATTTGTTGCTTAATTTAGCTCGGAAAAGTAGTTTTCTGCTAACGCTGAAAACTACTTTTCCTCGCTTTACCATGAACGCATTATTAGATCAATTGGGAATAAACTGGCGGCTGCTTTTGAGTCAAGCAGTTAATTTTTTCATACTTTTGGCGGTACTCACATTCTTTGTGTACAAGCCTTTAATTAAAATTATAAAACAGAGAAATGCCAAAATAAAAGAAGGTTTAGACAAAGCAGAAGAAGCAGATGTGCGGTTAAAACAAATCGATGAAATTGGAAAAGGAAAAATAAAAGAGGCCGAACAAAAATCAATTGACATTATTAAGGGAACAGAGGAAAAGGCGCACGCTTTAGAGCAAAATTTAACCAGAAAAGCAGAAGAGCATCAAAAAGATTTGATGGCGCAGATTAAAAAAAGTTCCGAGCGAGCCCAAGAAGAAGCCAACAAAGATGTTTTAGAGAAAGCAGCTGGTTTAGTTAAAAAAGCAATTATAAAAACAGTCGAGCTTGGTCCCGATAAAATTGACGACGCCCTGATAAACAAGGCAATTTCACAGATAAAAAATGAAAATTAAACCCAGAATTTACGCGCAAGCCCTGGCCGAATTAATGCTTGATAAAAAGGTTGAAGACAAAAAAATTGTTGATAATTTTTTAAAGCTTTTAGAAAAAAATAGGGATATTAGAAAAACAAAAGAAATTTTAAACCTTGCGGAAGCTTTGTTTGTTAAAAAAACCGGCAGAAGAAAAATTGTGGTGGAAACCGCCAGAAAAATGAATGTAAAACAAAAAGATTTGGTGCAATCAATTACCCAGCAGGGCGATATTGTTTCTGAAAAAACAAATAAAGAATTAATTGCCGGCATAAAAATAATTATAAACGACAATCAGTTGGATTTATCAATGTTAAATAAACTAAATAATTTGCTATGAGCCAAGAAATAATAGAAAAAATTAAGCAGGCCATAGAGGGGTATAAAGACAACCCGCAGTGGGAGGAAGTTGGAATTGTGGTGGAAGCCGGAGACGGAATTGTAAAAATTTCCGGATTAAAAAATGTGCAGGCACAGGAAGTTTTGACCATTGAAGCAGGGGAAGAAAAAATTAAGGCTGTAACTTTGAACCTTGAAGAAGATTCTGTGGGAGCTTTGGTTTTGGGGGAATCCTCGGCAATAAAATCGGGGCAGACTGTTAAAAGAACAAAACATCTTTTGTCTATTCCGGTTGGTGAAAATTTACTGGGCAGAGTTATTAATCCTCTGGGAGTTGCTTTAGACGGCAAGGGCCCAATTTTTGGAGAAAAAGATAAACACGAAACTTATAATTTGGAAAACGATGCGCCAAATGTTTTAGCCAGAGAAGGCGTGAACACTCCTTTGCATACTGGAATTAAAGCAATTGACAGCATGATACCAATTGGCAGGGGGCAGAGAGAACTGATTATTGGCGATAGGCAGACAGGAAAAACGGCAGTTGCTCTGGACATGATAATCAACCAAATTCAGGATAATCCAAAAAACCCTCCGGTTTGTATTTATGTGGCAATTGGCCAAAAAGAGTCAAAAGTTGCCAAAATTGTTGAGACATTAAAAAACCACAAAGCATTTGAATATACAATTGTTGTTTCGGCTTCAGCTTCAAGCCCGGCTGCATTTTGGTATTTGGCTCCGTTTACCGGAGCTGCCATTGGAGAATATTTTCGCGACAAAGGAAAAGACGCGGTTGTGGTTTATGACGACTTGTCAAAACACGCTTGGGCATACAGGCAAATTTCTTTGCTTTTGCGAAGACCGCCAGGAAGAGAAGCCTATCCTGGAGATGTGTTTTATTTGCATTCAAGATTACTTGAAAGAGCAGCCAAACTTTCAAAAGAAAAAGGCGGTGGCAGTCTTACGGCTTTGCCAATTATTGAAACACAGCTGGGAGATGTTACAGCTTACATTCCAACAAATGTAATTTCAATTACCGACGGGCAGATTTATTTGGAAAGTGATTTGTTTTTTCAGGGAATGAGGCCGGCAGTTAACGTTGGTTTGAGTGTTTCTCGCGTGGGAAGCAGTGCGCAAACAAAAGCCATGAAAAAAGTTGCCGGAAAATTAAGGCTTGAATTGGCGCAATTTCGCGAATTGCAAACATTCGTGCAGTTTGCTTCTGATGTTGACGAAGCCACAAAAGCCAGAATTAACAAAGGCAGAATTGTCACAGAAATTTTAAAACAATCTGACTTGGCGCCAATGAGTTTTGAGAAGCAGGTTTTGGTTTTGTACGCAGCCCTAAACGATTACTTTGCCAAATTCCAGCCCGACCAAATGCAAGAAATAGAAAAGAAATATTTGGAATACTTTGAAAACCTTCACAAAGACATTATTGAGACAATAAAGAGCGAAAAAGCAATCAGCGACGAATTGGAACCAAAAATAAAGAGTTTGATTGAAAAGTTTGTTGGCGAGAATTAACGCGTTGGTTGTCGAGCGACAACCTGAAGAATTTTGAAAAATTTGTAAAAGAAAAAACCCTTATTTAAACTCGCTGGGTTTTGGTGCGAGTGAGGATCCGGGCGGAGAGTTGCGGGAACTAGTAGCGTCCCGTTGCCGTGTACCGAGCGTGGGCTTGGGCCTTTGCCTCGGGTGACATGGGCGAGATTTCCGCGCTAATGAACGCCGCCGCGACGAGCGGTACGATCACGACCGCCATAAAAAGAACAAACTGAACGAAGTTTTTCACGATAGTCTCCTTGCTATTTCAAGGCATAGCTGCCACGGGGTTGGGAATGAATTTGTTTAGCTTACTCTATTAATTATACGCCTAAAATAATATCTTGTCAAGTATTTAAATAAAACATGGAATCACCACAGAATATCAAAAAAGTGAAAATATATATTGACGGAGCGAACATATTTTATACCCAGAAAAGATTGGGCTGGTTTATCGATTGGGCGAAGGTAAAAAACCTTGTTGAAGCGGAAAAAGAAGTGTTTGAATGGAAATATTATGTTGGAGCAAAAGACGGAGATGAAAAAATGTTGAAATATCTGAGACATTTAAACCACATCGGTTTTAATGTGACAACCAAGCCGTTAAAAAAGATTAAAGTCAGCAAAGACGAAATTTTTCCGCAGACTGAAAAAGGCGGATTTATTTACAAGGCAAATTTTGATGTGGAAATGACGGCAGATATTTTATTGGACAAATCAAAGCTGGATGAGATAATAATTTTCAGCGGAGACAGCGATTTTAAATATTTGGTAAAGAAACTGAAAGATGCGGGGGTAAAAACAATTGTATATTCATCCAGAAAGACAATATCTTGGGAATTGAAATTGGAAAGTTCAAAAATTGTTTATTTTGAGGATATTAAAGATAAAATATTGAAGCAATAAAAAACCCGCCCCGGCTTTCGCCAGAGCGGTTCTGTTAAACTAAATTAAGTATAGCAGAATAAAACGCCTTGTCAAGAGTAATTATAAAAATAAAAAAATGGAAAGCCCGCAGAATATAAAGAAAAGACTGAAGTCAGTCAATAATATTGGACAAATTACCAAGGCCATGGAGCTGGTTTCGGCTACAAAGATGAGAAAGAGCCAGGAAATTGCTTTGGCAAGCCGGCCATACAGTTTCGCTGCTTTGGATTTGCTGGCCAACCTGACTTTACTGGAAAATTTAAAGAAAGAAGAATTGCCGGAATTGTTGAGGCAAAGAAAAGTCAGCAAAGTGCTTTTCGTGCTGGTGGCTTCCGACAAGGGCTTAGCTGGCGCATTTAACAGCTCGGTTTTTAGGAAATTTGAATTGCATATGAAAAGAGATGAAGAAAAATATCCTAATGAAGAGCATTTATTTTTGGCTGTTGGAGAAAAATCAAGCGCTTATTTAACAAAAAAAGGATTTAAAATTGCTAAAAAGTTTGTGCAGGCGGGAGACTATACAACTCCAGAAGATGTAAAGCCAATAACAGATTTTATTGTGCAGGGTTATTTAGATAAAAAGTGGGACAGGGTTGTTATTATTTCAACTCATTTTAGAACAGCTTTGAAACAGGAGCCGCACATCAGAAGATTTCTGCCAATTGATTTTGACCATATTGCCGATGCCATAAGAGAAATTGTGCCAGAGCGCGGAAAGTTTGCTGAATTAATAAAAGAACAAAGCATAAATTTTGTACCGACTCGAGCCGATGTAAAAGATTATTTAATTGAGCCATCGGCAAAAAAAGTTTTGGAAAGACTGGTAAAGCATTTGTGTTTTATGCAAATGTATCACTTAGTTTTGGAAGCAAACGCTTCCGAGCATTCGGCGCGCAGAATGGCAATGAAAACAGCAAGCGACAATGCTTCAGACCTGTCTGTGTCATTAAACCTGCAATACAACAAATCCCGCCAGTCCAAAATCACCACAGAAATTTCGGAAATTTCTGCCGGTGCAGAGGCACAATCACAATAAAAATTATTAGTCAAAGTTAAAAAAATGAATAAAGGTAAAATTATACAAATTATTGGGCCGGTGGTAGACGTCGAATTTCCAGAAGAAGGAAAATTACCGGCAATGTTTAACGCTTTAAAAACAAAAGGCCCTAATGGGGATGTTGTTTTATAGGTGGTAAAACACTTGGACTTAACAAAAATTAAAGCAATCTCCATGCATTCCACCGATGGTTTGCAAAGGGGGTTGGAAGTTGAAGACACCGGAGCTCCAATTTCTGTGCCGGTAGGGCAGGAAGTTTTGGGAAACTTGTTTAATGTTATTGGGGAGTCTTTAAATGACAAAACCAAAAAATTTAAAAAGCACTGGCCAATTCACAGGCAGTCCCCTCCATTTACCGAGCAGGCAACAAAAACAGAAGTTTTTGAAACTGGAATTAAAGTAGTTGACCTAATTGCCCCATTTATCAAAGGAGGAAAAGTAGGATTGTTTGGTGGAGCTGGAGTAGGAAAAACAGTTTTTTTACAAGAACTTATCCGTAACGTAGCCGAAGAGTCTGGCGGAGCTTCTGTTTTTGCTGGAGTAGGAGAAAGAACTAGAGAAGGAAACGATTTGTTTAATGAAATGACAAATTCCGGAGTTATAAACAAGACAGCTTTGGTTTTTGGACAAATGAATGAGGTTCCCGGTGCTAGGGCCAGGGTGGCTTTGAGCGCTTTAACAATGGCTGAATATTTTAGAGATGAAGAGAGAAAAAACGTTTTGCTTTTTATTGATAATATTTTCAGGTTTTCACAGGCGGGCTCTGAAGTTTCAACTTTGTTGGGCCGTATGCCAAGCGCTGTAGGTTACCAGCCAACACTGGCTCAGGAAATGGCTGAATTACAAGAACGTATTACAAGTACCTCAAAAGGGTCCATTACTTCTGTGCAGGCCATTTACGTGCCCGCTGACGATATTACAGACCCAGCTCCTGCTACAACCTTTTCACACTTAGATTCTACTATTGTGTTGTCTCGTGCACTTACAGAAATTGGTATTTACCCAGCTGTGGACCCATTGGCTTCCAACTCAACTGCTTTAGATCCAAAAATAGTTGGTGAAAAACATTATAATGTTGCCAGAGCTGTACAAAAAACTTTACAGAAATATAAAGACTTGCAGGATATTATTGCTATTTTAGGCATTGAAGAATTGTCGGACGAAGACAAAAAAACGGTTAACCGTGCCAGGAAAATACAAAGGTTTTTGTCTCAGCCATTTTTCGTGGCAGAAAACTTTACCGGCAGAAAAGGAAAATTCGTAAAACTGGAAGACACAATTCGTGCATTTGATGAAATTTTGCAAGGAAAACACGACGAAGTCCCCGAAGAAAACTTTTATTTGAAGGGTGGTATAGAAGAAATAAACGAATAAAATTGCTCAGGATATCTGCACGAAAAGCACAGCGTCGTTTGAAAATGCATAAATTAAAACGCATTTTCAAACGCGCTTCTCACTCGGCGCCCACAACGGGGCGCCTGCGTGAGAGCATTCTCTTTGCAAAATATCCTCGCTGTAATATATCTATGAAGCTTTCAGTATACAGTTTAAAAAATATTTTGTTTCAGGGTGAAGCCGTGTCTTTGAATTGCAAGACAACAATGGGAGAAATAACGGTGTTAGACCATCACGAGCCTTTGATTACTATTTTGGCCGAGGGTCAGGTAAAAGTGATTGCTAAAGACGGCAAGGAACATCTTTTTCCCATTAGGTCGGGGTTTTTAGAAGTTAGGCCGGAAAATGAGGCACGGTGCATAGTGGAACAATAAGTTATCCACAGAACAGGAGATCTTGACTGTATACTTAAAGTTTTGGCGGTGATATAATAACATAATATATTTTATGTTAAGGAGGACTTTTGTATTAGCCATTGTATTTTTAAGTATTGGAGTTTTAACATGCTCTGTGGCTTTTGTTAGCGCTGAGAGCAGAAACTTATTTGGGTATGTTTATTCAGAGAGTGAGGGCTGGATTTCTTTGAGTTGCGAGAACACAAATTCTTGCAATACGGTTGATTATAAAGTTTTTAAAGACGATAACGGTAAGTTATCTGGTTTTGGTTTTTCACAAAATGGCCTATGGGTCAATTTTAATCCTAATTACGGCGGAGTAAGTATTAATTCTGCAAATGAACTTTCGGGTTGGGCCTATTCTGAAAGTAGTAATTGGCTAAGAATTGGATTTGCCAGAATTTTTTCTGTTAGCGATTTGCAAAATAAAACCACATTTACTGAGAGTGTGCTTGGAAGCAGTAATTTATCAGGTGCTGACTTGATGAGTTTATTAAATAATTTATGCAATCAATTTTTAAATAGTAGTGAGTGTTCAGTATTAATCAACATAAATAAATGAAGTATCCAAACAATTCATCTGAAAAGATATCTTTCCCTCCAGAACTTGTTCAAGAATACCGTCAAAGAAAAATAAAAAGACAAAGAAAGATTGTTCTGTTTTCTGTTTTATCAATATGCTTGGTTGTATCTTTGGGTTTTGGTGTCAGTTTTCTGTTTAACAAAATATCTTCGTCTAAAATTGCCAAAGGAACCATAATCCAGCAAGAGCAAATTGTTGCTGGCCAGCCGGTTAAATGGAAAATGGTAATTCCCAAAAGCGAAATTGAAAATGGAAAGAGCGTAGCTTTATTACCCAAAGGAACAACAGGCATAAAAATTAAGTCTATAGAAGCAGAACAGGCAAAGGCAGTATTGTCTGCAAAGCCAAAACAACAACTATCTTTATTGCAAAGACAACAACTAGCAATTGCTCCAAGTAGTGTTCAATCTGCAAAAGCTGGTTCTAGTAATGCTTTTGGGTTTTTGCTTGCTGACCTTGGTGATGCCGTAGAAAATGTAGTCCAAACAATCACAGGAGACACAGGAGAAGTACAGATTGATATTTCAAATCCTCCGCCAGTTGAAGCTGAGGCACCAACACCCCCTCCGATAGAAGACTCATTAACTCCAGAAACTGCAAGTTCAACAGAAACAGCACTATCTGCCCAAAGTTCTGCAGACAATCAAGCTGGCGAAACCCCAGAAGAAGAATTTATAGCCATTGAATATGTTACTCCAGCTCCAGAAATTACTTCTGAGTTAACAGATCAAGGCCAGCAAGTCGTAGTTTCTTCTGCAGAAGAAGATCCGCAAGCTCCGCTTGTAGATGTTTTAGCATCTACAAAAATTCCAGAAATATTTAAAGTAGGCCAAGAAGATAAAATCAAAATTAAATGGGAAAATGAGGGAAATCAAGAAGTTGCTTTTAACGCCTACGATACAGACAACAATGGCAGATTAGATTATGTTGAGTGGACAGTTCCCCACCTGTCAGAACAGATTTTTGAAATCATATTTATATCCAAAGCTTTTAAATTGGATTCAGACCAGAATATATTAGAAGATATTTATGACACAGTTAAAACACAAGATGGAACTTATGCCTCAATAACAAACAAT
>JAPLZD010000060.1 GCA_026395195.1 Candidatus Staskawiczbacteria bacterium | reverse complement strand
ATAATCTAGAATTTTTTCTTCAAGTGAAACGCCCACTGACTTGTCCGCCGATTTACCCGCCGACGAGGAGCTGGACAGCGACGAGGAGGCAGGAGCTTTTCTTTGGCTGACCAGTACTTTATAAAAACTCAAAATATCATTAGCTTCTGAAACCGGCTCGGCTCCCTCTTTAATTAATTTTAATGTTCCCTTTGAAACTTCGCTGGTGATTTTACCGGGCAAAGCAAAAATTTTCCTGTCATATTTTTTAGCATAACTGGCCGTAATTAAGCTGCCCGAATTTAACGCAGCTTCTGTAACCAAAACTGCTTTTGATAGGCCAGCAACAATTCTGTCCCTTTGCACATAAGTAAAATTTTGCGGCTGGTCTTTATCCGGGTATTCAGAAATAATCAGGCCGTTATTTTTCAAAATTTCTTCATACAATTTTTTCTGGTTTGGCGGATGTATCAAATCAATTCCGCAAGGCATTACAGCAATTGTTTTTCCGCCGGCCCTTACTGCCGCAGAATGCGCAGCTTCATCGCCTCCGTACATAAAACCCGAAACAATGGTAATGCCCGCAGCTGCCACTTCGGTTATCAGCTGTTCTGTTGCTCTTCGGCCATAAGTAGTCAAGTGGCGCGAACCCACCACTGCCAGACAATTCCTAAAAATATCTTCATTCCAACTGCCTTTGTAATACAATTTTTTTAACCCCAAGCTCGGCGTAAGTTTATTCAGCGCTTCCCTCAGCGCCTTAGGATATTTTTTATCTGTTATTTCCACACTTTGCACCATGGTTTTAAACCTCTTTTACACAACATATTCACAAAAAATAAAAAAGCGAGGCAATAAATTTTTTGCAGGCCAATATGTAATATTCTGCCGGAAAAAAATTGTTGCCGAGCGATTTATTTTGTTTTGGTTATTGGGGGATAGAGTTGCTTGTCAATTGTTCTTTCAAAACAAACACTGCCTGTGCCATGGTCCCAATTCTGGCCAATGCCAGCTCCAATCGGATATGCAGCCATTGGTGTTATATTTTTATGGCTTGGTTTGTTAAACGTAGCGCACAATTCAAAAGACAAAGTCGTCGCATCTTTTATGTTATATTCATAGCTAGATTTTGTCTGCTGGTCTATGGGGGCTGTAAATCCAGAAATTGGGTCAGTCAAATCAGATAAGGTTGCTGGTAATTTCTGTTTTGTTTGCCAATAATTTACAATTTGATATTGAATATTCTGCAAATCTGAAACTTTTTGCTGGTCAAACTGAACCAATCTTGCCGAGGTGGGCGAGCCGACAATAAAAAATGCTCCTATTATTGCTGCAAGAACCAAAACTCCAGAACCCCAGGCAAAATATTTTGCTGATTTTGTCGGTGTGTCGCGCCTTACATCATCAAAATAATATCCGAAAATTACCCCTGCAACCAAATTTACCGACAAGGCTTTCAAAATAAATCTTGTTGTTATTTCTCCTCCCAAAAAAGTATTAATGACAAAAATAAAGTCTCCGATAATCACCAGGGCAGTAATGAAAAGAGTTAGATACAAAAGCCATTTTCTTATTTTGGATTCTCTGACTACGGCTTCCTTGGCATAAATTTTGTTCAAAAACCACGACACGACAATAAACACCGGAAAAACTATAATTAATGCCGAAACAGAAAACCTGATAAGCCCCAAAGAATACATACTTTGGTAGTAATCCAAAACATCTGGGAAAAAATTATTAATAAATTGCCACAAGAGCGTGACAAAGCTGATTGCCGACCAATAAAGAGTAACGATTGCCAAGAGATGCAAAAATAAATCCCTCGGCACATTCCTGCCTGCCGGCAAGGCAGGTCTTTTTATTTCATTTTCCATATTTTTTAGCGTTTACCCAAAATGCTTGTTAATTATTTTATTCTACAACTTTATTAAAAATTAACCATTGTACCTTTGGTACCACCTTCATCCCAACCTTCTTCGTCGTCTTCATCAGCAACTTCTTCTGGCTCTTCATCTTTTTCAGATTTCAAAAATCCGCCGGCTTGGAGTTCCCAAAGTTTTTTATAAAGACTGCTATCTTTTTCTAAAAGTTCGTCGTGGCTTCCTTGTTCAATAATTTTTCCATTGTCTACGACAATAATCCTGTCCATTTTTTGAATTGTTGACAACCTGTGGGCGATTACAATAACAGTTTTATCAGCCATTAAGTTGTTCAATGCGTCTTGAATAAGCATTTCTGAATTAGAATACAAACTTGAAGTTGCCTCATCTAAAACCAAAATCGGCGCATTTTTCAAAATTGCCCTAGCAATTGCCACCCTTTGGCGCTCGCCGCCAGATAATTTAATTCCTCGCTCTCCCACATAAGTTTCCAATCCATACGGCAACTCTTTTATAAATTCATCGCAATGGGCCAAGGAGGCTGCTTTTTTTATTTTTTCTATTGATGCATCTCTTGCTCCATAGGCAATGTTTTCTGCTAAAGTTCTGTGGAACAAAATCGGATCTTGGGGAACCATAGAAATATTACTTCGCAAGCTTTCTTGGCTGAAGCCTGCAATATCCTGCCCATCGATTAAAATTTTTCCTGAAGTAGCCGAATATAACCTTAAAAGCAATCTTACAAAAGTTGTTTTGCCGGCTCCCGATGGCCCAATAAGGGCAACTTTTTCTCCGGGCTTAATTATTAAATTAATGTTTTCTAAAACTTTCCTGGTATCGTTAAAAGAAAATGTCAAATCCTGAAAATCAATTTCTCCTTTGCTTACTGTCAACTCCTGGGCATTTGCCCGGTCTTTTATTTCATGAGGGAGCATTACAATCTCAACCATTTCTTTGGCATCAGCATAGGATTGATAGGCAAATCTTACCACGCGGGTAAACCCCCAAAGCTGATCTATCAAGCTAATTATATAAAATTCCAAAAGCACAAAGACTCCAATTGTCACCAATCCTTGCTGCCAATATTTTATTGCAAAATAAAATAAAATAAATTGTATAGCAAAACTTAAAAATCCCTGGGCTGCTTCCATTATCGAATCCAAATTCCAGGCAAAATTTGTGGTTTTTGCCTGCTCATTTGTAACTTTTTTATAACCTCTTGACTCAAAATTAAATCCGTTAAAAAGCTGTATTGTGTTTTGATTTGTTATTGTATCTGCTAAATATCCTGTTGTTTTTGAATCGATTTCAGCTACTTTAATATCATATTTAATTTTCCATTTAGAAAAAATAATATTAAATGACAAAAATATAGCTACCCAAATAAAAATAATAAGAGTTATCCATTTATTTATAAAAAAGACAATAACAAGCACCGAAATCACTCTTACTATCAGCGGCAAAACATCCCAGACCAACCTATCGCATAATGTTTCAAAAGCTCGTGCAAAACGGTTTACCTTCTGAACCAATGACCCGGCGAAGCTGTTAGCAAAAAAGCTATAAGAATGCTGCATTAAGTGGTCGTACGACTGCTGTTTTAAATTTGCGATAACCGAAGGCTGAAAATTATTGTTTGACCAAGTTGCTATGCGGTAAAAGGTCCAAAAAAATCCATTTAAAATGGCAATGTAAATAATTATATTTATAAGGCTTCCCGCAACATCGGCCTTGCTGCCAGATATAGAAATAATATCGAAAAACTGCTTATAAAAAATTGGGGTCAATATGGAAAAAATATTTCCTAAAATTATCGAAGCAACCAGAGTAAAAAATAGCCATTTTTTGGGTTTTATACCATTCCAAAAGGCCCTTAAAACATCTTTTAGTTTTACCTCGGGAAAAACAATATTTTTTTCTAATTTGTTTTTTGGCATAATTTATAAATTTACTTTTGTAAAACTATATACCAGCCTTGGCAGTGCGGCCTGTGGTGGCTCTTTTTGAGGAGTTTTCGAGTGAAAACTCCGCTGATGTGGACCTGGGCAGAATCGGACTGCCGCCTCCTCGTTGCGAACGAGGCGTAATACCACTTTACTACAGGCCCAATTTTGTCGGGGTGTTGAGAATCGGACTCAAGCCTCAGACTCCCGAAGTCTGCATACTACCACTATACTACACCCCGTTTTTATTTTATTTTACCCAATATTTTTGCTTAATAGCTTGGTCTTCTTTTGTCTGCTCTTCTGATTTTTCTTCTTTAGATTTTTCCGCTAAAACTTTCAATTCTGCTTCCGGGAGTTTGGCTAATTCCTCCGATTGTTTCTGTAAAAATTCTTTGGTGTTTCTTTCGGGGTCGTCTAAAACATAGCCTAAAAGAATATCTAAAATCTGTCCGATTTTCGGGCCTGGTTTTTCCTGTAAAAGCTCCATTAAATCATTTCCGTTTATTTTCAGCATCTTAACAGAAATGGGATCTTTGGAAACTTTTTCAACCAAGAATTTAAAATGGCGCAATTTGTACGGCTCGGCTTTCGGCACGCCTGATCCAATCCGGTCTGCAATCCTTACTTGTAAAAGTTCTTCCATATTTTCCGGCCCCACGTTTTTTACCAGCCTTCTCACAGAAGATTCGCCCACCTCATCCACATCATAATAAAACATATGATATCTTACAAGCTTCACAACTTTTTCA
>JAPLZD010000066.1 GCA_026395195.1 Candidatus Staskawiczbacteria bacterium | reverse complement strand
TCTTAAAAAATCAGCGGGGGCGGTGGTATTTTATCGTTCGAGCGAGGGAAAAATTGAATATTTACTTTTAAAACATAACGCCCGTTATTGGAATTTTCCCAAGGGAGGAATTGAGAAAGGGGAAAGAGAAATTGATGCGGCCAGAAGAGAAACAATAGAAGAAACAGGTTTAAATAATTTTAAAATAATTCCTGGTTTTAAAACTGGCGAAAAATATTATTACCGAGGTCATAAAGACCACCCAAAAATTGAAGAGCGGAATAAAGTAATCACAAAAGAGGTTGTTTTTTATTTAATAGAGGCAAAAAATAAAAATGTTAAAATTTCTAATGAGCACGAGGATTTTGCATGGTTAGATTATACTCAGGCAGTTGGTTTGTTCACCAAAAATAGGAATAGGAAAAAAGGGTTAGCTATATTAAAAAAAGCGAATGATTTTATTAATAGAATTAAATAATAAAAACCCAAACAAAAAAACCCGCTAATCGCGGGTTTTTTTGTTATATATTTATTTTGAGATTTTTACAGCCTCAACTATTTTTTCAAATATGTCTGGCCTGTCTTTGGTGAGCTGAGAAAGAATTTTTCTGTCGATTGCTATATTATTTATCTTTAAGCCGTTGATTAGTCTACTATATGTTATCCCTAATTTTCTACAAGAGCCGTTGATATTAACTGCCCAAAGCCTTCTAAATTCTCTTTTTTTAGTTTTTCTGTCTCTGTAGCTCCACTTTGAAGCGTGCTTCATGGCATCTTTCGCCAATCTGTATTTGGATTTTCTTCCCCACTTGTAGCCTTTGGTGGTTTTTAGTACGTTTTTTCTACGTTTGTTTGCGGATGTTCCGCGCTTTATTCTTACCATGTTTTTATTTTACTTTGCCTACCATTTTTTTTAATGCTTTTGTTTCCCATTTAGAAACCAAAACCCATTTGCGGCTTTTTCTGATTTGAGCCCCAGTTTTTTTGGCGCGATTATGGTCTTGCCCAACGGCTCTTCTTAAAATCTTACCGTTTTTGCAAAATTTAAATCTTTTTAATATTGCTTGTTTGGCTTTCACCCCCACACCAAACGAATTTATATTTTCAAGATTTTTGATATTATCACCTTGAATAGTTTCATTCGTTGGTAATTATTATTTCTTATTATATTCCCCACAATTAGATTAATCTTTCGTTCTGGTGTGGGGGTTCATATTATTTTTTTGAGACAATCATTGTGAACCCGCGTGGTTCTCTCTTTAATTCTCTCTCTGTTTTAATTGGTATTATAGAATTTAGTTGTTCTAAAAATTTTTTTACTTTTTCTGTAGCGTACCCTCCCATTGCCTTTTCTCTGCCCCGCAAAGACATATTTATTTTTACTTTGTTTCCATCTTTCAAAAATTTTTCTGCCTGTTTTGCTCTTGTTTCCATGTCGTGCGGTGAAATGTTAAAAGTTAATCTGATTTCTTTTAATTCTCCGCCACGGGGTTTTGCAATCTTTTTTTCTTTTTTTGATTGTTGGTAAAGATATTTTCCATAATTGGCAATTCTGCAAACCGGCGGCTCAACTTTTTCTGTGACCTGAATTAAATCCAGGCCGCGTGACTTTGCTAAATCAATAGCTTGAAATATATTCATTACCCCAAGTTGCTCTCCTGTTTCAGAAATTACTCTAACCTCTTTTGCCCTTATAAAGTTGTTTATTAATATTTTATCCATGTGGAAGTGGCGAGATTGAACTCGCGTCTGAAAAGTTTTTAAAAGTAATTCTACAAGCTTAGTTAATTCTGGTTTTGGGACATTAAATAAAGAATTAACAAAATTTTTAATGTCTTATCCTCGTAAATCTCGAAAACTCCCCGAGGAATAAAGTTTCCTATCCTAATAATATAACACCCTTGGCCTACCTATTAGGAGTCGATAGCAAGGATGCCGCATTAAGCGAAAGCTAACGCGGGTTGCTTATTAAATAAATTAGCAATTATGTTTTTTCTTGAAAGATTAACGAGGCCCAAGAAACCTCAACTTGCCTTACTCAAAAGAACAATCCATCGAAACATTCACTCCCGCGATAATTCGCGGTTAACTTCTCTTTCTACATCTCTCTTTTTAATTTTCTCTTTTTTATCGTATTTTCTCTTTCCTTTAGCTAACCCGAATTCGAGCTTTATTCTACCACCTTTCTCATATATTTTCAAGGGTATTAAGGAAAAACCCTTAACTTTTGTCTTTCCTATCAAATAATTTATCTCTTTTTTGTTTAAAAGCAGCTTGCGCACCCTGTCGTCGCCATAGTTAGCCCCCGCGTTATTTGGCTGGTATGGAGGCACTTTTACTCCCAGTAAAAAGGGCTCATCTCCTCTTACTGCAACATAAGAACTAGACAAATTAATGTGCCCTGTTTTTATTGATTTGACTTCTTGGCCAAACAAAACCATCCCCGCCTCAAACCTCTCTAAAATCTCATAGTCAAACCCAGCTTTTTTGTTCTCGCTATAAACTTTCATATATATAGTATAGCATAAACTCAAGCTCTTGACAAGACCTCAAAATGGGTGTATAATTAATAGAGTATAGTTTGTTCATTCCACCCATAGCATAGGAGGTATTCATATGCCAGTGCTCAAAGTTTACGGAATGCCAAGCTCGTTCGCTCAAGAGACGCTTGGCGATCTGATCGACAGCCTGCAGATCGCTTCGGGCAGCGTATTGGGGCTAAGTACGGGAGAAATTAGCGTGTTTTTCCCTGCTGACTTGGTCCAGCGAGGTTTGGGCGAAGAGTTGGTGTGCTTCGTCGACGGCTTGTTTGAAAAGCCGGAGCGAACACGGTCCCTTCGCCGAACTTTGGCCTCAGCAATCGTCAGCAAGCTCAGTATGTTTGTTCTTGAGTATCTTCCGCAATGCGGAAAGGTCGAGGCAATCATCAATCGCTTTAACCAGGACGCCGACGGCTTTGCCGTTTGGGAAAGGAGGAGCGGTTAGGCCCTGGGTTCATCCAGGCAACAGTATTCCCCGGTCAGTTCTTCTGATCGGGGAATTTTTTTTATGTGCAAAAGCTTTATTTTTAAGCCCTTTTATGATAAAATTTTAAAATATGGCGAATAAAGAGACAATTATAATTTCATTGGGCGGTAGTTTGGTGGCGCCAAATGAAATAGATTTAGGATTTTTGAAAAATTTTAAGCATACGCTGCAAAAGTATATTGGCTCAAGAAAATTTTTTATTTTTGTAGGCGGAGGGAAAATTTGCAGAGTTTATCAAAAAGCTTTACTGGAGTTTGGCGCAAAAAATACAGATAGAGACTGGATCGGGATTGATATTTCTAGATTAAATGCGCAAATTGTAAAACAAATGTTTAATGGAAATGTTTACCCAAAAGTTATTACCGACCCAAATATAAAAGTAAAAACCAACAAAGATGTTGTTGTGGGAGCTGGCTGGAAGCCCGGATGGTCAACTGATTATTGCGCTGTTTTAATTGCCAAAAACCATAATGTAAAAACAATAATTAATTTAACAAACATTGATTATGTGTATGATAAAAATCCAAATGAATTTCCAGATGCCAAGCCCTTAAAAGAAGTTGACTGGAAAAGTTTTGAGCATATTGTGGGCGACAAATGGACTCCAGGCCTTTCAATGCCCTTTGACCCGCGAGCTTCAAAACTTGCTGCCAGATTAAAATTAAAAGTTATAATGATCAATGGAAAAAATTTGGAACGCTTGGAGGATTTTTTAAACAATAAGCCGTTCATCGGCACCACCATACAATGAAGGACGAGATTAAAAAAATAATTAAGAAAGCAGTCGGGCAAAATGCCCTGGATTTTTCAGTTGAAATTCCTGGCGATAAAAATCATGGCGATTATTCAACGAATGTTGCTATGGTTTTGAAAAAAAATCCCGTTGAAATTGCAGAGAAAATAAAATCGGACTTATTTAAAAAAGTTGAAGTAAAAAATGGATTTATTAATTTTTTTGTTGCAGATAAATTTTTTATTGATAACTTAAAAAAGATTGATAAGAATTATGGGAAAGGAGAAGAATTGAAAAACAAGAAGATTATAATTGATTACACTGACCCGAATCCTTTTAAAGAGTTTCACATTGGCCATTTGATGAGCAACGCCATTGGGGAATCATTGTCGCGGATTTTTGAGTTTCAGGGAGCTAAAGTAAAAAGAGTTTGTTATCAGGGAGACGTTGGAATTCATGTTGCCAAAGCAATTTGGGGAAAGATGCGCGACAAAAAATTAGAATGGGGCCAGGCCTATGCTTTCGGCGCCAAGTTTTATGAAGATGATGAAAATGCCAAAAAGGAAATTATTACTTTGAATAAAAAAATATATAAAAGAAGCGATAAAAATGTAAATAAGCTTTACGACGAAGGGAAAAAAGAGAGCTTGAAACACTTTGACGAAGTTTACAAAAAGCTTGATACAAAATTTGATTATTTTATTTTTGAAAGCCAAACCGGAGATATTGGGAAAAAGATTGTTGAAAAAGGATTAAAAGATGGTATTTTTGAAAAGGGAGAGAATGGAGCGATTATTTTTAAAGGAGAAAAGTACGGGCTTCACACAAGAGTTTTTATAAATTCTGATGGTTTGCCGACATACGAAGCCAAAGATTTGGGGCTGGCTGAAATAAAGTATAAAAAGTATAAATACGGAAAGTCAGTAATTATCACAGGAAACGAGGTTAACGAATATTTTAAAGTGATGCTTTGCGCCATGGAACAAATTAATCCTGATTTGGCAAAAAAGACAAAACACATTGGCCATGGAATGTTAAGATTGCCCGAGGGGAAAATGTCGTCAAGAACCGGAAAAGTTATTACAGGAGAATCATTAATTAAAAAAGTTGAAGAGTTGATAAAAGAAAAAATTAAAGATAGAGAATTATCAGAAAAAGATAAAAAAGAAATTGCAGAAACTGTGGCTGTAGGAGCTATAAGATATTCAATTTTAAAAC
>JAPLZD010000018.1 GCA_026395195.1 Candidatus Staskawiczbacteria bacterium | reverse complement strand
TAAATTGAATCGTACTTTAAAAGATGCGCCAGAGTTTTTGTATCGGTCAAGTCATTTATCGCCACAACTTCCAAATCGGGGTGCGACTGCTCGATATTTTTAAATACCTGGCGCCCAATGCGGCCGAATCCGTTGATTGCAATTTTTATCATGCTTGGTTGGTTTTTAATAACTTATCTATTTTCTCTTTGTCAAATCCAATAATAAATTCTCCGTCAATCTCAACAACCGGAACGCCCATCTGGCCCGATTCTTTTATCATTTTCTGCAATTGCTTCTCGTCTTTTGAGACATCTATATCTTCAAAAGCAATTTTATTTTTTTGAAAATATCCTTTTAATGTTTTGCAATACACGCACGTTGGCGTGGAATAAATTTTAACAACCATGTTTTTATTGGGCCGGAGCGCAACCCGCTGCTCCGGTGGCGCCAGTTGATACTCCTTCATATGTTGCTGAAAAAGAAGTTGCTGCCTGCGCAGTATTTAATTTCTGCGAACAAAAACTAGGTTTGGTATTAGATGCGGCGCAAATAATTTCTTTTATTTCGTCCGATGACCTTCCGCTGCCAAAAACAGGCTGGTTGTCTGCAGTAAATTCTTCAACAGTAGCTCCGTTTACCACCACTGTTGGCGATCCGCCAACTCCGTATTTTGTGGCGGCATCAAAATCTTTTTGAGCATAAGCCAATCCCCTGCTTGGGCTTGACATGCACAAGCTTAAGCTGGAAGTATCAACTCCGGTGGAAGCCAAACATCCTTTTGAGTCGCCTAATGGCATTCCGTTGGGCAAAGCACCGGAAGCTTTTTTCATATAGCAAGAAAGATAATTATAAAATTTTGCCGGCTGTTCTTCTCTTATGCAAATCTGCCTCAAATTTTCCTGCGCCTCGCCTCCGTTTGCGGCAGCATCATGCATAGAGGTTATCTGGCCGTTAGAAACCGAACCAATGTATTTTATTGTAATATTTGAAGCCAAAGATGGAATATTTTTAACAGCATCAGCAATCATTCTTTGCATCTGCAAACCATATGGACAGCTGCTTACCACAAATGCTTCTATCACGGGCTTGTCTGCCTTTTTCATGGCTGCCAATATTTCCTCTGCTGTCTGGCCGGTGGCGGCTGCTGCATTGTTTCCTGTATTAGTTCCGGCTTTAGGAGTAAGCTCATATCCCTGAGGGAAAAAGAGTTTGCCGTTTTTGGTGGCATATGAATCGTATTCTGTTGTGCCAATTTTAATTTTTATTTTGACCAACCCCTCTGCTTCAGAAAAACTCACCAATGAAGCTGTGGTTCCCGCCAAGCCGTTATCATTGATATATTTAACCGCTTTTTCGGCAATATCTTTATCACTTGCCCCAAAAAGGCTTGGCAAAGAAAAACCGCCGTTTGATTTAGCGTAAATCAAAGCACCTGTAACAATAATAGCCAACACAGCCACCACAATAAGAATTTTATTCTTATCCATTTTTTTTATGAACGACATAATTATTTTTTATTTTAATTATAATTAAGTATTATACTTTTTATATTTGCCGCCGTCAAATTCATACTTTACCAAGCCGCCAAAAGGAATTTCTAGGTCGGCAAATTTATCGTCGGAAATATTTTCTACATATTTTACAATCGCCCGCAGACTGTTATGGCTGGCCACCACCAAAACATTTTTCCCGTCTTTCAAATCTTTTTCAATATATTTTTGAAAAAAAGGAATTGTTCTTTTATAAACATCTTTTCCGCTTTCTCCTCCCGGCGGAGCAACATTATAACTTCTGCGCCATAATTGCACTTGCTTTTCGCCGTATTGTTCTTTGACTTCGTCTTTATTTAATCCTTGCAACTCGCCATAGTTTCTTTCGTCTAGGGCTTTGTCAGCAATAACCGGCAAATTTTCTTTACCAAGATTTTTTAATATCAAAGAAACCGTTTCTCTGTTTCTAATTAAAGGAGAT
>JAPLZD010000039.1 GCA_026395195.1 Candidatus Staskawiczbacteria bacterium | reverse complement strand
GGAAGACATTGGCGGTTCGGCATATTTAACCTCTTTGATAAATTCAGTTCCAACTGCAACCCATGTTTCTAATTACGCAAAAATTGTAAGACAAAAAAAGATTTTACGAGATTTGATTTCGGCATCAGAGGAAATCGGATTATCTGCTTTTAATGAATCAGAAGAAATAGATGTTTTATTGGATCAAGCCGAAAAAACTGTTTTTAGCATCGGTCAAAGATCTTTAACTCAGGCTTTTCTGCCGATAAAAGATATTCTTTCAGATACTTTTGAAAGATTGGACGAACTTTCAAAATTTCAAGGAAAATTGCGCGGAGTCGCTACCGGTTTTACTGATTTGGATAAAATTTTAGGGGGCCTACAAAAATCTGATTTAGTAGTTTTAGCAGCCAGACCTTCTATGGGAAAAACCTCGCTGGCTTTGGATATTGCAAGAAACGTCGCAATTCTTGAAAATAAGCCAGTCGGACTTTTTAGTTTAGAAATGTCAAAAGACCAATTAGCTGACAGATTATTGGCGTCCGTGGCTAATATTAATTTATGGAATTTAAGAAATGGACGACTTGCATCCGACGATTATTCAAGATTACAACATGCTATGGGAAGCTTATCCGAGGCGCCTTTATATATTGATGATGCGGGCTCTGTAAATATCTTGCAAATAAGAGCTATGGCGCGCAGATTGCAGGCAAGCAAGGGCTTGTCATTAATTGTCATAGATTATTTGCAGTTGATGGAACCGATGAATAGGTTTGCCTCCCCTGTCCAACAAGTCACAGAAAATTCCAGAGCCTTAAAAATACTGGCTAAAGAATTAAGTGTGCCGGTGCTTGTGCTTTCACAGCTATCTCGCGCAGTAGAAGCTCGTGTTCCGCAGATTCCAAGATTAGCTGATTTAAGAGAATCCGGAGCCATAGAACAGGATGCCGACGTTGTAATGATGATTTATAGAGAAGATAAATATAACGAAAATTCGCTCAGCAAGAATGTTGCAAAAATTTTAATTGAGAAACACAGAAACGGGCCAACCGGCGGGCTTGAGCTGTACTTTGATGAAAACCGGGTAAGTTTTAGAAATCTCGATAAAGGCGAATATACTTCCGACGGCGCAATGGGATAATTTTATGGCAGACTCAATAGAAAAACTAAAAGATATTTTTAAAAAATTTCCAACGGTTGGCCACAGAACAGCTGGCCGTTTTGTTTATTATTTGGCAAAACTTCCAAAAGAAAAAGTTGCCGAGCTTATTTTAGCGATTACCGACCTAAAAAATAAAATAAAATTATGCAGGTTGTGCTTTAATCCTTATGAAGGAGAATCAGAAATTTGTCCAATCTGCCAGGATTCCCGGCGCGATAAAAAAATTCTTTGCATTGTTGAAAAAGAAGCTGATTTAATAACTATTGAAAATACCAAAAAATATAACGGACTTTATTTTATTTTAGGAGGAACTGTTGCGATGATGAGAAAAGAAGATGTCAGCCAATTACGGCTCGATGAATTAAAAAATCGTATAAAAAATAATGGTTTTTTGGAAATTATCATCGCCATAAACCCAACGCCAGAAGGAATAGCAACATCTGTTTTGGTTGAATCAATAATAAAAGAAACTGGCTCAAGCGCCAAAATAACCCATTTGGCCAGAGGAATTCCAATTGGCGGCGAACTGGAATACGCTGACGAAGAAACGCTGGCATCTGCCTTCGAAGGCCGCAAATAAAAAACCACCCGACGTGAAAGCGTATAGGGCGGTTTTTTTATTATTTTTTTCTTTCTGCTTGCCTGACTTGATGCTCGTCCATTCCAAAATGATGGGCAATTTCGTGCCAAACAGTGTTTTTGACTGCTTTTTTTATATCTTCCGGAGTGGAATAAAATTTTTCAATAGGATTTTTGAATATTGTAATTTTGTCGGGTAAGACCTGGCCGTATCCTTCCCTTTTTGTCTGTGGAATCCCTTCATACAGGCCAAATAAAAAACCGCCGCGCAAATGGAGCTTTTCTAATTGAAAAGGAGTAGGGTCGTCTTCAATGACTATTCCCACATTTTTTAATTTCCGCAGAAACTTTTTGTCAATAGAATCAATTCCCTCTCTCACTAATTGTTCAAATTCCTCGTGTGTCATAAATTTACTCTGCAAACAAAAAGCCCGCGTGACCCAAGGGGTACCCCGTCGGGGCTTTTTGTTTTTTAGGCTTTCTCCAAATTTTGGATTGATGCAATTCTGTTTTGCAATTCCTTTTCTGCGTTGTAGGCGTTTTTGCTTTTCTTTTTATTGCTAATCCATTTTTCAATTCCAAAAAACATTCCTGTTCTCCACATCCAAATGCCCAGCAAGGTTAACATCAATGGCAAAAAGAATGAATCAACCCAGAAATTGTTAGTCAAACCCGTGTTTACAGTACTGGCTCCATAAACTGCCGTTCTGTTTACAATAACCGAGGCATTACTTGCAGGATTATATCCTGAATTTGAGCTTGTTACAGAAACATTATTGGTTAGGGTTGTGGTTCCGTAAGCAAAGTTTCCAGCTGATGCAACTTGCACCTGATAAGTTATTGTTACTGTTTGGCCGGCATATATTGTGTTTAAGTTTACGCCATTGGAAATGTTTCCCGTGTAGTTATTGTAGTTGTTGCCATTGCAATTGCTATAATTGCTATTATTGGTTGTGCAAGCAACCACTAACTGATTGTTGTAGATAAGATTTGCAGGCAGAGTATCTCTGACAACCACATTCTGGACATCCTGGCTGCCGGTATTTTGCAGAGTTATCATAAACATCAGCATATCTGAAGGCGAAGCAGAGGTTGAAGTTGTAAATCCTGTGCCGGTGGTAAGATTTCTGCCCGTTTTGTTTATAGTCAAATAATTATTGTTGTTGTTTCCGCACGAATTATTGTAGCAACCATTCGGGCAATATTGTCCGTTGCCTTGCTGTTTTCCGCACGAGTCATACCAGTACAAATAATTTCCAGAACATCTTTGGTATGAGTTTTGTGTGCAGTAGTTATTGTTGCCGTTAATTGTCACAGAGGCTGAAGTGCTGTTGGTTTGAGAACCCGAGGTGACAAGCGCTGTTGCTGTTTGAGTTCCCGGATAAGAAAAAGAAGTTGTGCAGACAGACGAGCTGCCTGTGCAGGCTCCCGACCATGAGTAAGTGTAGCTTCCAGTGCCCCCGGATACGTTACAAATAAAAGACACCTGTTGGTTTATATTGACTGGGTTTGGCGAAGCATAACAAGAAACATTTATGTTTGACTGGTTGGTGTTGCACGAACCATTAGAGCATGTCTGGTTGCCTGTGCAATTAGATTGCAACTGGGGCGCCGTTGAATTTGAGCAGGTTGAGCTTGCGGTTCCGGGATTGTTGCAGGTGTAAGTGATGTAGTTTTGGTAAACACTGTTACCTTGGCAGAAAAGTGAACCTGTAAGCGCATTGGTTCCGCACTGAGAGTTAGAACTGCAGGTAATGTTAACATTGGCTCCGCAAGTTACTGTGTCTATCCCTGTGTTCATAGAACAGGCCCAAACATAATTAGCGCTGGTTCCATTCCATTGCCACATAAAGTTGTCGCCGCATGAGGTATAGAAACCATATTGAGGCGTCCAGCTTGCCATGGTATCATAACCTTTAAGTTGGCAGAGTTTTGTAGCAGTTGCATTGTCAGGATAATATCCTCCATCGCAAGTACCACCAGAGGCTCCTGGGACAAGAGAACAAGGCACCGACGCAACCTTGCTGTTTGCATCATAATATATTTGGGTGTTGCTAAATGTAACCTGAGGCGAATTAGTCGCATTAGCTGATTCTGGAGCCACGACTGAATAAACCAAAATGGCCGAGGCTAAAACCAGGCTGCTGACTGCAAAAATCTTTAAAAATGTATTCATATTTTTAAAATTATTAACTAATTGTTGATTTTAAGATTATAATGAAACCTACCATAGTTAAATGCAAATGTCAATAGATTAGACTAATTCTGCAATTCTGTTATTACTGCTATCCTTTGGTAGTTTTTCCCAGGCGGCCAGCATGAAACTAAGGTTAAAACATTATTATTCACTATAGAAGCGTTGGTTGGCACATCCGCTCCCTTTTTAATTATCTTTTTTTCTTTCACAATATATCTATACTGCTTATTATTTAGGTCTATATAAACTTCGTCGCCAACAGACAATTTTTCTAAATCTGTAAAAACGCCTTCGTGC
>JAPLZD010000020.1 GCA_026395195.1 Candidatus Staskawiczbacteria bacterium | reverse complement strand
GAAAATTTTTCTTTCAACTCATCAATGTGATGCTGGTAAACATCTGAAATAAAAAGCCTGTATCCTTTTTCAAGCAAATCTTTAATAACAATTTTTCCTTGCATGCCGCCGGCTCCGAAAATTAAGAAATCATATTTTCTTTTTCTACCTGCCATGGGTGGCGAAAAAAAATTAATAATATTACTCTATAATATAATTATAAAAAAATAATTGCAACAAAAAAAATCCCGCGCTTGCGGGATTTTCTGCTCTTGCTCTTACTTTCTTTCCAACTTCATTGAAATAACTGCCAGATAAATTGCTGCCAAGCCCACCAAAATATATACTATAGCAACTAGCGATGGCATTGAGCCCAAAAGAGCCGTTACCAAGTTATAGTTGAAAGCGACCAAAAGCCAGTTCAATCCCCCGACAATTACTAATACCAGAGCTACGATATCTAAAGTGTTTAGTTTCATGGTTGTATTTAATTAGATACCTAAAATACGACCTTTAACGTATTATACCATAAAAAACCATGTCAATACCTTTTTTTAATCCAATTCTTTCAGAAATTCCGGCATTAATTTCCAAAACATAGCTCGCCACCACTCCGGGATTAATTTGAGGACACACCTCTTGCCCACAAGGCTGACTATTTTTACTGATAAAAACAACTTTTTTGTCTTTGCCTATCCAAATTATGTCCAACGGAATTAAAGTGTTTTTCATCCAAAAAGGATAAACTCCTTCTCTTCCGAGAATGAAAAGCATTCCCTTGTCATCCTCCAATTTTGCTCTATACATCAAACCTTTTTCCAGTTCAGCCGGCGTTTTTGCCAATTCCACATAAAAGCATTTATCTTTTGTGCATGCTAATTTGGGCGTGAAATAAAAAAATAAGCAAATTAAAACAACGCCTGCGACCGCAAATATTAACAAGCCTAAAAAAAGATTTTTATTTTTAGGCATTTTCTATTCTTTTTAATATTTTTTCGCTAGTTAGTTCGCGGATTGCGTCATTGGCAATCCATTTTGCGCTTTTAGATGGGGCACCCTTTGGGTCGTTTTGGATTTTTTTAGCCAGTTTTATTGCTTTCTTGTTTAAATTTTTATTTCTTTTGCCAATTTGGCGCAAAGCCCAGTTTACAGCTTTTTTTACAAAATTTCTTTCGTCGATTGAAGCTTCTTTAATTAATGGGAAAAACTTTATAAAATCTTTGTCCGGCATTTTTTTATCATGCACGGTCAGACAGCAAATTAAAGTAAAAGCTGTTCTTTTTTCAAACTCTTCCTTCCTCTTGCTTAATTCAAAGATTTTTTTATAAGCAAAACTGGTTTTATCCAACGCAGCCGAGCAAACCTGGTCGACAACATCCCACGAGTCAAAATCTTTCACCCATTTTTCAAATTGTTTTTTAGTAATTTTTTCCGGCTCGGCAATATATCCCGCTAAAATTCTTGCCTCGTGAATTCCAGAGTCAAAAAGCTTCATCGCCAAATCATTATTCTTTCCAATAATTTTTGCCAATTTTCTTGTTTCCGGAATTGGAATTCCCAAAACTTTTGATTTTGGCCGTATGCCAAACCGCGCCATGCCTGCTACATTTTTTGGATTTTTAAGCGATTCTAATTTTTTTATAATTTCTTCGTAATCCATTACGTTATTTTACCAAAAAATCGCCCCAGTTCCTATGCAGGCGATTTTTTTAGTTACACTACTTATTAATTAATCACCAATTATCTACTGGGTTGTTTAGAAAAAATACTCAAAAGGTCTGAAATTAATTTCATAATTATCTGATACAGCTGGGTTTGTCCTGCGCTGTCTAATGTAGGTTGAGCCGGAGGTGGTTGATTTGGCTGTAAATTATTTGGCGGAGAAGTTGTAGGCTGCAATGATACAAACCTTGAGAATAAATTGGATATTTGGCTCATGGCTTGGCTTACAGAATTAACAACTGTTTGTGCTGTGGCTGCCGCCGAAGCCGAAGCTCGAGTTTGCGGGGAAACATATCCCCCGCTTGGGTTTAAAGGAGAACTAACAGTAATAGAATCTGTAGCTGTGAAACTGCCGTCTGTGGTGATTACTGTAATTACAGCTGAGCCAGCAGAAACTGCAGTTACAAGGCCCAAGTTGTTAACAGTTGCCACTAATGTATTGTTTGAAGACCAAGATACACTTTTATCGTCGGCGTTAGCTGGAGCAACTGTGGCTGTAAGCTGGCGCGTATCCCCAACTGTAATAGTGGCCGAACTTTCATTGAGAGTAACGCCCGTTACTAAAATTGCCGGATGAGGATCAGGCACATCATAGCCGTAATAGTTAACGGTTCCGTTGGCTGTTCCTCCTATTGGTTTTGGTGAAGGAGAATATACCTCGGCATTTGTAACCGTGCCCAAATTAGAAGCAGAGTTGTTAAATGTGGCTGTGCCTGTTACGGTTCCCGTGGCTTTGTTTTGCGTTGAAGCATAAAACATTGCTGTGCCTCCAACGCTTCCTGCGTTGTATGCAGTATCGCTTCCAGCTGGAACACCAAACACTGCGTTGCCGGTTATTATTCCTGTTGTTCCGTTATATCCAGTTCCAGTAAAAGTATTGGTGTTTGTTGTTCCGTTGTTGATACCAATAGAACCATTGTTGGTGGTTATCGTCTTGCCCGCATTGTTAGTACCCACTGTGCCATTGTTTGTGGCAAAGGAAGCATTGTTTATGGTAATTGTTCCTGCGTTAGCATTAGTTAAGGTTCCTGAGTTGGTGCCAATTGTTCCTGCTGAGGCGTTGGTGGTAACGGTTCCGGAGTTAGTGGTAACAGTAAGATTGTTGGTGCCGATGGTGCCCCAGTTGTCTGTCACGGTTCCATTGTTGGTGGTAATTGTGCTCCCATTGTTGTTTGTCACAGTTCCATTGTTGTTGATAATTGTTGCGTTATTGATCCCCACGATTCCATTGTTGGTGGTAACTTCTCCCCCATTAATGTCACCATTTATATATCCGCTACTACTGATGGTGCCGATGGTGCCAGAGTTATATAGATCTTCAGGATAACCAAGACCATTTAGGGTTCCGCTGAATGTGGTGATGGTGCCGCCGTCTTGGTAGATGCCGTAACCTCCATAAAAAATGTTTACCGTTCCGCTAATGTCGGCGATGGTGCTCAAGTTGTAGATGCCGTAGTTGCCGTTGTTGTTTATTGTTCCGCTAATGTTGGTGATGGTTCCGGTGATGTCGTTGTTGTAAATGCCGTAGCCGCTGCCACTATTATCAAGAGTTCCGCTATAATCATAAATAGTGCCTGCATTTTCAATTCCAGAAGAACCTGAATTTATAATTCCTATGCCTGATATTTCAACTGCTGCGCCAGGGCCAATATAAATTGCGCTTCTAGCGCCTGACTCGTTTGTAATTGAATACGGACCATTTCTCGATAAATAAACAGTAATATCACCTGAAATAGTAATACAATCGTCACTTGTATTAATAATGTCACCAGCTAATACATAAGATCCAGAAGTGTTAATTTCTACACCGCATTCAGTAATATAATCGCCAGGCGAAAGTGGGTCAACAATGTAATCAATATCAACATTTCCGCTTATCTTTAAATCAAAAACATCTGTTGGGGTTTGTAGATTTTGCAAAAGTATTCGGTATTTTCCTTGAATATCAATATTTTTAAAATCTGGGTTTGTGCCGTCATAAACAGTTTCAAGTTTTGAACCTTGTGTAACATTTCCATCTGCGTCGGTGTAAACCGGATAAACTTCTATAGATACCGACGAGCCGGAATTGGTTGGCCTGGCGTAAACAGTGATATCTTTTGTGTTATCTAAAACCTCTTCAAAAGTAACTCT
>JAPLZD010000016.1 GCA_026395195.1 Candidatus Staskawiczbacteria bacterium | reverse complement strand
TAACGTCAAACTTAATCATCTTATTTATTATACAACGTTTTTAAATGAAAACCGCGCCCGGAGGCGCGATCTTCACTTTTCTGCAATAAATTACAGAGAGATATTTTCAATGTCTTCTGAAGACATTTCTTTTTTCTCGGCTCTTGGAGCACGTCCGCCTTCTGGTTCCTCAATTTTAAGGTTCACTCTGGCGTGGTTCTTCAATCCGACAATGCGGACTAAGTTCCTGATTGCCTTGGCTGTTGATCCTTCTCTCCCAATGATTTGACCCATATCTTCTGGGTTTACTTTCAATGAAAGCAATACTCCCATTTCGTCAACTTTTCTTTCAACTTTGACGTCTTTAGTATTGTCAACTAATTCCTTGACAATGTACTCAAGAAACTCTTTGTCATTATCTGCTGCCATGTTTTTCTTAAGTCTTAATTATCATTATTCTTTTCTCGACCTTATGTTTACATTATATAATCTTTTAACAAATAATGTCAATGCTTTTCAAATTTTTGTAAAAAAACAAGGGAAGACAATGTGCCCCTTCCCTGGTAGGCCCTCTAGTTGACTAATTGTGGTTACGGCGGCGGCGGCGCTGGCGGTCGTTTCCTGCTGGCCAAAATGGCGACAGCATTATGCGAATGCCAGCTAAGCAGATTGCAATTGCTCCAAGTGGAGCAAGAATTGCCCAAATCTGCGGAGCCGTTCGCGGAAAGGTTGAAGCCACCACAATTGCCACAATGGGCAATGTAATGAGCGTGCGCCGCCAATTGCTGAAACAAGTCCGGCGAATCTGGCGAACACCTCTGCGAACAAGCCATCCGGAGAAAGCGATAATCGCTCCTCCAATCGCCTCGAAAAAAAGTGCAATTCTTCCCATCTCTCATCCTCCTAAAAAAGGTTTTTCATTCAACACCACTCTTTCATTATAGCATATTATACCCTGCCTGTCAAGAGGAAGGGGGCAGAAAAACAAGGGGCCTTAATCCCCTGTTTTTGTTGCGTTTTTTTTGCCGAACGCTATTTATTCTGCCAGTTTTTCCTCTGGTTTGGCTTCTACTGTGGCTTCTGGCAATTTTAGCTCTTCTGCCGGCGCTGGTAAATCCTTTTGATCTTCAACTGGAGCTGGTTCTACTGGCGCTTCCTCTTTCTTAGCTTCTGGCTCCGGTGTCGCCGCTGCTGGTGCAACTGCCACTGGCGCTGCTGATACTGCTGGCTTTTTAGATTTTTTAACGATTTTTTTGGCGTCTATAATTTTTTCTGTTACCAGAAAATTATGAACAGTTGCCGATGCCTTAGCTCCCTTAGAAATCCAATATTTTATTCTTTCAGCTTTTAGGCTTCTTCTCTTTTTTAACGGGTCTACATATCCCAAATCCTCAACAGCCCTTCCGCCGGTTGACGACCTTCTTTTGTCCACCAAAACCACCCTGAAAAACGGCTGGTTCTTTTTCCCTTTTCTTGTAAGTCTAATAGTAAGCATAATAACGAATTTTTATAATTTTTAATTTTTAAATTTTTATTTCCAGTTTTTTACTTCCAGCGCAGTTGTTGCCGCGTCTTCTTCTGCTTCCTGTTTTGACGAACCTTGTCCTTCTGCCACCAGCTCATCTTCAAGAAATACTCCCACCACAAATTTTTTATCGTGGTCGGGGCCCGATTCTTTCATAACTTTATAATTTGGCGTTATTGAAACTTTTTCCTGAGAGCATTCCTGAAATTTTGATTTTGAATCTTTATAGCTTCCTTCCTTAATTATTTCCGCCAATTTTATCAGCAAATATTTTTTTAAAAATTCATCGCAGGGTTTGTACCCGGAATCCAGGTATAGCGCGCCCAGCAAAGCCTCAAATGTGTTGGCCAAAATATAGGCGCGGGCTTTGCCCACTTCTTTAGACTCGCCTTTCGAAAGCAAAAGAAAATCATTGAATCCTAATTCCTCGGCAACCGACATCAGCATTTTTGCGTTTACCAGCGCCGCTCTCCAGTTTGTCAGCTCGCCTTCGGGCTTTTCCGGAAATTCTTTATAAAGATGCTCTGTAACAATTAACTCTATAACTGCGTCGCCCAAAAATTCCAGCCTTTCGTTGTGCTCTAATTTAAAGTCCAGGTTTTCATTCAAATAAGACCTGTGCGTAAATGCCTGCGTTAAAAGATCTTTATTTTTAAATTTTATTCCTAATTTTTTTTCTAATGTTTCAAAGTCTTTCATTTGTTTCTTCTTTTTTATTGCCTTCTGCACTTGGATCAAGTTGTTTGTAAACTGTTCCCAAAACTCCGTTGACGAATTTTCCCGATGTTTGGCCGGAAAATGTTTTTGCCAGCTCAATAGCTTCGTTTATGGCAACCTTTGGCGGAACCTCTTCTTTGTCAGAATATAATAATTCGAGCAATCCAATTCTTAAAACATTTCTGTCAACCATGGCAATTTGCGAAATAGGCCATTCGGGAGCCGCCTTTTCAATTATTTTATCAAGCTCCGGTAAATGCTTTTTTACTCCTTCAACTAACTCCCAGATAAAATTCAAATCTTCCAGTCCGGGCCCAAAATCTTTTATATTTCTTTCAACAATGTCTTTTAACTCGGGCTTTTTTATTGCCTGCCTGCCGGCAGACAGGTAAAAATCCCATTCGTAAAGCGACTGTAACACTATGCTCCTGGATAGGTGCCTAGATGCCATGATTTTAAAAATTCAATTTTTTATTTTTTAGACAACTCTTCCATTGTTAACGGACTCTCTTCTTTCTGTTCTTTTTCTGCGGCTTTTATTTCTTTTTCTTTAATCTTTTTTTCTTTTTTGGTCAGGTCGGCTAAAACATTAATGATTTCTTTTCCTTTATAAAATCCGCAATTTTTGCAGACAGTATGTGATAAAATAGGTTTTTTGCATTTTGGACAAATATTTAAAAACACACGCTTAATGTGCTTGTGCATTCTTGTCTTGCCGACTTTTGCCCTTGTATGTTTATGCCTTGGAACTGCCATGTTAATTTAAATTATTTTTTATTATATACCAAATAAATAAATTTTACAATAGCCAAAATTAAAAGCGGCCCCCGCTAAGCGGGGGCCGCTTTTTAAAAACCGATTTTTAGAGCGAGGGCACTTCCTGATACTGAGGAGCCCTGTTGGCACCGCTGGTTCCTATTTTCATATACTGTGGGGAATAGCAGCATCCAATGTCATCGCAAACCTGCAATGAAGTTCCAACTGTGCCGGGAACAGTATACGG
Source organism: Candidatus Staskawiczbacteria bacterium (assembly GCA_026395195.1). GTDB lineage: Bacteria > Patescibacteriota > Minisyncoccia > Minisyncoccales > Staskawiczbacteraceae > XYD1-FULL-39-28. The sequence continues at coordinate 4,807 of JAPLZD010000016.1, read as the reverse complement.
GCCATATGTCGGGCCAACCCCCGATTGATCAGGAAAAGCAATGCTGTCAGCTACGTGACTTGACATATATTGAGGAATATTCTGGCCAGAAGGAATTTTCAGCCACCAGCTGTAGCAGGTTCCTCCAACGCAGCTGTCAAGAATGTTTGCAGGCGATAAGCCCACGCAGGCAGGGTCATGACATTTGCATGAATAAAATTTTCCGAGGTTGTCGTAACAAACAGAGAAATCATTAAAGGTTCCGCTTGTTCCGGGAGCCACATTAGTTGGCGTAGCATATGAAACATATGGGCTTGGGTGCGCATAAATATACTTGTAAGCCCATGGATTACTGTCTTGGTCATCAACGTTTGTCGGGTCTGCATAATTTACCCAGCCGGAGCTATTGCCGGCAGTGTCTGTAACTTTTACCCTCCAATAATATGATACTCCGTAATTTATAAAGTGGCATCCAATAGAACCGTCATAATTGTGAGCTGCTTTACAATTATTTGTAGATTCAACAGCCGAAGGCTTCACTCGCATCATTACGCTACTGCCTGCTCCGGAAACTATGCTGCTGTCAAAAACCATGCCAGTTGTGAAGTTGGCTCCGCCCTTCGTGCTAATTTGTAATCTATAATTGCTTTGAGGATGGCCGGCGACAGGAGTGTAGTCCCATTTAAAATACACCATTCCAATGCCAGGGCCCAGGTAAGTTGCAGCGTCGCAGTACAAGCCAGAACCAATCTTTGGTTTTACTGCCGGAATGTTGCATGCAGAATTTGAACATACGCCTGCGCAACAATACTGGCCGGCGTTACAGCAATTTGTTCCGCACACTGTTTGATTTTCGGCGCAGCTTGTGCAAGTTCCGCTGTCAGGATCGCAAATTTGATTGGCATTGCAGCAATTCGTTCCGCAAATTGTTTGGTCGGGAGCGCAATTAGTACAGGTTCCGCCAACTGTGTCGCACTCGGGAGCGCCCGAGCCATTTACGCATTCGCATTTTCCAGTGTCTGTATTGCATTTTGTATGCTTGTCGGGACATTGAGAATATTCACAATTATGGCAGGTGCTCAATCCTCCGCACGGACAGGCTTTTTGGGTTCCCTCGATACAATCGCAATTTGTCGGAGGACAAGCAACCACAGGACAACTGCCCCATGTCCCATCCACATTGCAAGTTTGAATTCCACCGCCGGCGCAATTCTGGACTTTGCCCGGAGTACAACCGCACCCTATGCCAACTTGGCAGCGATCTGTCCCCGAGGTGCTAGTCATAGAACAAGATTTATTTGAGGGGTTGCAAATAGCATGGGAAGCGCAATTGCCCAATGTGCCATTTTTATCATAGCTTGTTTGACCTCCGCCTGTGCAATTTACAATTTCTCCCGGCGTTCCGCAAGCGCACTGGGCACCTAAAGAAAGGCAGGCATCATACCCGGGCCCGTCAATGCATTGGCATTTAAGCCCTGTGCCAGTGTCTGTGCAGGCTGAATGCTGGTCAGGACACGGCGGCCATGTCCCATCTGCCTTGCATGTTACAGTTCCACCGCATACGCAATCTTTGGTAGTTCCAGGGGCGCACCCGCAAACTTCGTCTTTTCCGCATTCATTAACAACTTGAGTAGGTCCGGTTGCAGCTGTATCACCTGCCTTGCATTTTTTATATGGTTTTGTTTGGCCAGCAGGGCAAGCGCATGCTGAGCAATCTGTTGAAGTCCCGCAGCCATTTACGCTGATACAAGTGCCGGCTTGGGTGCAAACATTATGCGGGTCTGTTTGAGGCGGAGTGCATCCTTGGTTGCATGCACCCCATGTGCCATTGGGCTGGCATGTTTGATTTGTGCCGTCGGAGCATTGAGCTGTGGCGCCAGCCGGAGAGCAAGACCCTGAGCACGACCCCCATTTGCCAATTGGATTGCCGGCTTGCTTTTCTATACAGGTTTTTGTTCCGCCATTGGTACATTGGCCGGTATATCCAACTGTGCAATGATTTCCACAAGCCATGCATGGCGAGATGTCAAAATATGGGCAGCGCGGGTTTCCAAAATCCTGCTGGCATCCGCCTACAGTTATACAATAATCAAACATTGCTCCGGGAATACAAGTTGTTTGCGGAAATCCGCAAGATACCTGGCCTGTTTGTTGCGGTTGGTTGGCCGGACCACAGCCATCGCCCTTCTTATTTGGATTAGTACTCCCACCTTTCACGCATGAGCTGCACATGCTAAGGGTAATTGCCGCAGGTATTTCAGTGTTGGTTCCTGGTAAAGTCATTGTTCCGCACTTAGCGCCGGCATTATTGCATCCGCACGTTTGCGCCACGCTATGCGAATCCATGCAATCAGGTTGTCCTGTATTCGGATTCACATATCCTTTGACGCATTTTGAAAAATAATCTTCCGCAGCAGTATTGGTTCGGTTACAAGTTCTCTGATACCACCCACCGCAACTTTCCGGACAAGCTGTCGGAACGCCTGGCAGAGGGTTATCAAGAACCTTTACGAAAGCGCCGGCAGGGCATTCATAGTGAAAAGCATTATAATGGCCGCTATCAACGCATTCTCTTGAAGGAGCCCCGCCATTTGGACAATTTGAAAGATCGGCAGTAGTGCACTCCGCCACGCATTTACATTGTTGGCCAGTTACATTAGGAGTATTTGCATCAACGCAAGTACAACCTGCAGTATTAGAGCAATTAGCAGCCGTGCATGAATTAAAATTAAAAGTAGCATTTGCAACTTTGCCATAAGCACCCTGGCGATAGGTATTGCTAATAAGAGTGTACCTCAATGTATATTTTTCGGCTACTTGTGGTGTTATGGGCCAGCTGAAAAGTTGCGGAAGAGAGCCCGTCACCATGCCGCAATTGGAATTTACATAAGTTCCCACTGTGCCCGAATTGTAAGCAGGACCCCATTGACTGCAGGCAAAATCGGTATTGCCAACAGAACAGCGTCCAAGCCAAATTCCATCCGAATTACCGTAGGGCGCCTTAGGAAAAGATCCATTTAATTCAAAATTTAAATTTCCCCAGCAACCCGTTATGTTTGCTGCATAAGAAATATGAGCATCGTTATAGGCGCTAAAGCCATAGCTATCACCTCCTACTCCTTGATTGTCGCCGAGACAACCGTCAATATAACGCCACATATAGGGAGTATAGCTTACCACTTGCCAACAAGTAGAAACGCACACAGAGGCATTGCTTGCTATATCCACCCTCATAGAATTTAAATTTGAAAGCAAATCATTTAGCGCGCTGATACTACAACAGCCACTTTGATTTCCGGGGCTACACTGATTTACCCCAGCGCCGGCAACAACCCGGCAATCACCAAAAGGGCTGCATTCAGTATGCTGAACTACTGCTTTTACATTTGTTGTTGTGCGCACAAAAAAATAAACTCCAACACACAAAAATGCGCATAGAAAAAATATAAAAAATGACTTATAAAAAATTGTTCTTTTCATAATATAAAAAGATTATTTTAAAAAATTATTGTAAATCAGGGGGGGGATTTCCAATATAGGTGACAATAACAACCTCCTGCCCCAAAAATTGCCCATCTGGCAAAACTTTTAAAGTTATATTCAGAATATCTCCTTTTTTTATATCTTTAAATCCTAATTTCGGCTGATTTTGGGCATTTGGCAATCCAATTTGCTGCATAGAAGAAAAAACTGGGACATTTTCTATAACATTCATTATTATGCTGTCTCCGCCGGAAGACAATGTAATTTTATTGCCGTTTATGCTGGTAACTTTTCCATAAGCTGTAATTGAAGGCACTACTTTAGATGACAGAGCCTTAATTGTGGCTGTTGCGGTGGCATTGGCAGCGCTTGCATTCGTATTTGCTGTTGGCGCAGGAGCAGGAGTTAAATTCAGCGGATTTTGCACCATCATACCCACTCCGCCTCCGGCAAAAAACATAACTATTGCTATAACTATTATCAAAATTACTGTTTTGTTGTCCATATTTTTAAAATTGTTTTTAAAATTTAATTTTTAAAAAATTTACTGAGCAGAATTTGAGGCAAAAATAAACACCTGGTCGCCCTCTAAATTTCCGCTTGCATCTATTTTGAAGGTTATTGTAATTGCATCGCCAACTTTTATGTCGGCAAAAGAAACCGGCTTTGGAACTCCGGTAACTAAATTTCCCGATTTTGGGTCTTTTTGCGCCAAGGCTGAAAAAATTTGCGCGCCGGTTTTAACGCTTATTGTTGCTGTGTCGCCCTGGCTGGTTAAAGTAATTTTGTTGCCGTCTATTTTTTGCACTCTGCCAAAAGCAGTTGCTGTCTGCACTATTTTTGAACTTAATATATTTATTGTCGGCTGGACTGTTTGCGCGTTCTTCACCCCCGGGTTTTTGTATGCATAAAAAATGCCGAGCCACACGCCCAGCGCAAATATAATAATTCCGGCAATAATTAGAAAAATTAATGCTTTTTGCATATTCTTGCTCATATATTTGTTTTTTATTTTTAAAAATTTTATTTAAATTCTTTTATTTTAACACTTTTTAAAAATTACAACAAACAGTGTCAATAAGCCGAGCTGTGTATAACTATCGCGCGGAAATTTTCGCAGATTTCCGCGGTTTCGCAAAACCCTTGACAGCTATTTTGGCTGTTGTAATATTAACTTAGGAAGCACCTTGTAATTCAAGGATGAATTTGTACACACACCACACCACACCACACAAAACGAGGAGATACGACAATGAACGCGAGAATCAGTTTGTTCTGTTTGATGTTTGCGCTTGCCACAACTGTGCAAGCCGCGCAACCTATAGAGGTTGCGTCTGCAACGACC
>JAPLZD010000069.1 GCA_026395195.1 Candidatus Staskawiczbacteria bacterium | reverse complement strand
GCCGGAACCGGAAAAACAACGGTTATTACCCAAAGAATTGTAAATTTAATTGAAAAAGGATTGGCAAAGCCGGAAGAAATTTTGGCTGTGACTTTTACCGAAAAAGCTGCCTTTGAAATGGAGGAAAGGGTAGACAAGCTTCTAGATTTTGGATACATGGATTTATGGGTCTCGACCTTCCATGCCTTCTGTGAAAGGGTTTTAAGAGAAAATGCGTTAGATATTGGATTGCCTCCGGACTTTAAAATTTTAGACTCAACTTCCGGCTGGCTTTTGGCTCGCCAAAACTTGGATAAGTTTGATTTAAAATATTATAAAGCATTGGGAAATCCTACAAAATTTATTCAGGCATTAATTTCCCATTTTTCACACTGCAAAGACGAGGTACTTTATCCTGAAAATTATTTAGAATATGCCGACAGTTTAAAAACAAGAGATGACGGGCCGGAAGAAATGGAAACTCAGCGCATTGCAGAGGTTGCCAATGCGTACCATGTTTACCAGAAAATCTTACTGGAAAATGGCGCCTTGGATTTTGGCGACCTCATAAATTATTGCCTGAAACTTTTCAAAAAACGCCCGCAAATTCTCAAAAAATACCGAGAGAAATTCAAATATATTTTAGTTGACGAATTTCAGGATACAAATTGGTCACAATACGAATTAATAAAACTTTTGGCGGAGCCTGCTAACAATTTAACAGTCTGCGCAGACGACGACCAGGCAATTTATCGCTGGCGAGGAGCGAGCTTTTCAAACATTATAAAATTTCAGGAAGATTTTTTCGCAAACCTCGACAAGGGCGGGCCAAAGGCAAAACAAGTTTCGCTGATAAATAATTACAGGTCTTCGCAAAACATTTTAGATAAGTCATACAATTTTATAAAACAAAATGACCCCGACAGATTGGAATTTAGAATTAAAATAAATAAAAAATTGGTGGCAAATACGGCAGAGCCGGGGGTTATAGAACATATTCACGCGCGAAATTTGGATGGGGAGGTAGGTGAAACCTTAAAAAAGATTTTAGAAATTCTTAAAAACAACAAGGACGCAACCTACAACGACTTTGCAATTCTGGTGCGCGCAAACGATTCGGCAATTCCATTTATTAAAGCATTAGAACGCGCCAATCTGCCTTACCAATTTTTAGCCTCGCGCGGATTGTATTCAAGGCCAGTAATTTTGGACGTAATTTCTTATTTTAAATTGCTGGATAATTACCATGAAGGTACCGCGGTTTACAGAATTTTAAATTTATCGTTTTTGGAAATTGAAGAAGCTGACATCGCGGCAATCACGCAATTTTGCCGAAGAAAAACAATTTCACTTTTCGACGCCTTGCAGGAGCTGCAATTGATTTCCGGCATTTCCGCAAAAACAAAAGAAAAAGTTGTTTTTGTGTTAAGTTTGATTAAAAAACACAGCCAGATGGCCAGAGAAAAAGGAGTTTCTGAGGTTTTAGTTGCTTTTCTCGAGGATTCTGGATATTTAAAACACCTGATTCATAACAACGAGGAAGAAAAAATAGATTTATTAAATCAATTTTATAAAAAAATAAAAACATTTGAAGAGGCAAATGTTTCGCCAGTTTTGAAAAATTTTATGCAAGAAATGAATTTGGAATTGGAATCGGGCGAAGAAGGAAAACTGGAATTTGACCCCGAACAGGGGCCGGAAATGATAAAAGTTATGACAATTCACGGAGCAAAAGGCCTGGAATTTAAATATGTGTTTTTGGTGAATATGGTTGACCGCCGTTTTCCAACCGACCAGCGGAAAGACCCCATTGAACTGCCCGATGCATTGATAAAAGACATAAAACCGGCTGGCGACGCGCATTTGCAGGAGGAAAGGCGGCTTTGTTATGTTGCCATGACAAGAGCAAAAAAAGAGCTTTATTTTACCTCGGCCGATGATTATGGGGGCCAGCGCAAGAAAAAATTATCCAGATTCTTGGTTGAGATGGGATTTGATGCTCAAGATATCGCAGGCGAGCGAGGGACGTTGCTGCGAGCCGAGGGGTTAGGGATAAAGGGCTCGCGCGAGCGAAGCGAGACGCGAGTAGGGAGTTCGAGACGAGCAGTGACGTCCCAAGTGAGCTCACAATTTTTGCCGCAACATTTTTCTTATTCACAGCTGGCTGCGTTTGAAAAATGCCCGTTGCAATACAAATTTGGATTTATTTTGAAGGTTCCCACGCGCGGCAAGGCTGTTTTTTCTTTCGGTAAAACAATGCACAACACACTGGATGCATTTTTAAAATGGGAGAATGAGGAAAAAAGGGCCGAACAGGAAAATCTGTTTGGAGAGAAAGCTACAGATAAAAAAACAAAAAAATTAAATTCTTTTGAAAAATTAACGGAATTATACGAGGAAAATTGGATTGACGAATGGTACGGTTCAAAAAAAGAAAAGGACGAATATTACACAAACGGCAAAAAAATAATTAAGAAATTTTACGAGCAGTTTGAAAAGAGTCGCCCAAAAATTTTGAAAGTCAGCGGACGGCCAGCCCTGGAAATGCCCTTTAATTTGAAAATTGGCGGGTATACTTTGTATGGAGTAATTGACAGGATTGATGAAGTTGATGGGGGAGTGGCAATTATTGATTATAAAACCGGACAATCAAAAGACAAACTGGATTTAGACGCCAAAGAGCAGCTTTTAATTTACCAAATTGCCGCGCAGGAAGTTTTGCATTTGAAACCAAAACAGCTTGCTTATTATTATTTAGACGACGGAAAAATTGCGTCATTTTTGGGATCGGAAAAAGAGCTTGAAGATCAAAAACAAAAAATAATAAAAGAAATAGAAAAAATTAAAAATAGCGAGTTTGAACCAACCCCGGGCTGGCAATGCCAGTACTGCGACTTCAAAGACATCTGCGATTTTGCACAAAAATAAAATAATAAAAATATGTCAACAAATTATATGGGCGTAATAATCAAGGAAAGCCTTGAAAAAGGGGGCGTTTTGGAGAAAATAAAAATTCTTGGAACTAAGATTGAAAAAGTTGCTAAAAAGCACCAAACTCCGTGGCTAAAACAATGGACAATTCTTTCGGTTGAGGTTAGCCCGGAAAAAGCGGCGAAAATTGCTTACGAACTAAGCGAGTCGCTGGAACCCGCGCATAATTGGTACGCTGATTTTAAAAATGACCGGCTGCACTTTATAGTTTTTCACAATAAAGTTTTTAGAATAGACAGAACAAGTAAAAAACAATACGACGAAGCTAAAAAATACGGCTTTAACAACTATGGCACAGGATAAGTTCAACTCGGTTTGGGTTTCGCACTCTTCAATCGGGGACTTTTTAAAATGCCCCCGGCTTTATTTTTTGCACAATGTTTATAAAAATGATAAAGGAAGAAAAATAAATATAACGTCGAGCGCGCTTTCCTTGGGAATAGCGGTGCACGAAACATTAGAAGGATTATCAAAATACAAAGCCGAGGAAAGATTTTTGCAGCCATTGGAAATTGCTTTTGAGGAAGAATGGAAAAAGGTTTCTGGCAAACAGGGCGGGTTTAAAAGCGAAGCAGAAGAGAAAGATGCAAAAGATCGCGGAAGAAATATGGTTTTACGCGTTGCAAAAAATCCTGGGCCGCTAAGAAATAAAACCGTAAAACTTCCGCCAACGCACAACGGAATGCCCCCGAATTTCTTTTTGTCGGAAGAAGAAAATATTATTTTAAATGGGAAAATTGATTGGTTAGAGTATGTTCCGGAGGATGACAGCATACGGGTGATCGATTTTAAGACCGGCAGAAATGAGGAAAAGGAGGATTCTTTGCAACTGCCAATTTATCTTTTACTTTTGAATAATTTACAGAAAAGAAAAGTTTCCGGCGCCGCGTATTGGTACTTAGACAAAGACGACGCGCCAATGTCGGTGGCCTTGCCCGACATAAAAAAGGCTCGTGAAAATGTGCTTGCGGTTTCCAGAAAAATTAAAACTGCAAGAGAAAAAAAAGAATTTGACTGTCCAAAGGGCGGGGTATCCGAAGGCGGGTCGGGATGCTTTGCCTGCCGTCCCTTCGAAAAAATATTAAAGGGGGAGGCAGAATATATTGGAATTGGCGGATATGGGCAAGATATGTATACTGTGCTATGATGATATCAGGAATGATTACTATTGAAGATAAAAAATTAATACAGCAGTATTTGAAGGGCGATGAAAAGTCGCTGGAGATGCTGATTGGAAAATACATAAAACCAATTTACAGTTTTGTTTACAAAAATGTCGGAAACCAAGCCGCCGCAGAGGACATAACCCAGGAAGTTTTTATTAAAATTTGGAAAAATATTAAAAAATTCGATCAAAGGAAAAGTTTTAAGCCGTGGCTTTTCCAAATTGCCAAAAATTCCTCAATTGATTACTTAAGAAAGAAAAAATCAATACCTTTCTCGAGATTCGAAAATGAAGAGGGCCAAAATGCTCTAATCGAAAATATTAAGGCAGCTCCTTTAAATTTGGTTGAAAATTTAAGCGATAAGAGGGTCTTGGCTTCAGCCATGGAAGGCCTTGGTAAAAACGAGCAAAAAATTATAAATTTAAGGCACGTAGAGGGGCTGAGCTTTAAGCAAATTGCCGAAATTTTTGAAGAATCTATTAATACCGTAAAAAGCAGGTACCGAAGAACGCTTTCCGGGCTTCGCAAAAACATTGAAAAATCAGCACCAAGAGACAATTATCTCTCGTAATGGTAATATGCAGCTTCCTTTGGGCCTACTCGAAAAAATTTTACAGCGCATTCATAAAGAAGAGCGCCTTTTGGTTTTAAGAAGAATCATTTTGTTTTCGATTACCCTGTTTTTTTCTCTCGCTGGATTTTTTCCGTCTTTCAAAATGCTTCTATCCGATGTCAACCAATCAGGATTTTTGCGATTTTCGTCGCTGGTTTTCTCAGATTTTTCAATCATAAAAACATATTGGCAGAGCTTTGCAATGACCCTTTTAGAAACCCTTCCAGCCGTAAGTTTGGCCTTGTTTCTAGCTTTTTTACTAACATTATTACAATCAATTAAATCTCTAACAAGGGACGTAAAAACTATAATTAAGGCGCGAGCGTAACAATATGAAAGATATTTTGCAATCGAAAACATTCAAAGCAGTAATTTTAGGAATTGGCGGATTAATAATTCTGGCTTTTGTTTTTGGCTTGGGCGTTTTTGTTGGGACGAAAAAAGCTGACTTTTCGTTTCAATGGGCCGATGAATATCATCGTAATTTCGGCGGTCCGCAAGGAGGATTTTTCGGGGATTTGATGGGCACTGAAAATGAACTTCCGAATTCAAACGGATGTTTCGGCCAGATAATTAAAATTGTTCCCTCAACTAAATCGGGCCAGGACACATTGACCGTGAGAGATATAGACAACACAGAAAAGGTTGTTTTAATAGACAGCAAAACAGTGATTATATTGCAAAAGAAGAATATAAAACTATCTGACTTAAAAGTTGATGATAATATTATTTGCATAGGCAGCCCAAATAGCTTGGGACAAATTGAGGCAAAACTTATCCGCGTGATGCCTCCACCGCCGCAAAAGCTTTTGCCTCAAAACTAATATTAAAAACTTATAAAAAATGAGCCTGCGTAATTTGCTTAAAAAAATAAAAGCGCTTGCTTTAGGACACAAAGTTGTATCTGGCGTGATAATTATTATTCTAATAGCCGTTGGCTATTATGGATACTCCTCACTCAATAACAAAAGCGGAGAAACCCGATATGTTTTGGCGGCGGCAGAAAAAGGAACAATAATTTCTTCTGTTTCAGGTTCGGGGCAAGTTTCCGCGTTAAATCAACTGGATATTAAAGCAGGGGCTTCGGGAAAAATTTTTTACATAAATCTGCAAAAAGGGCAGGCGGTCAAAGCCGGCACGCTTTTAGCAGAGGTTTATCCCAAAGACGCGCAAAAAACAGTGCAAAGCGCAGAAAATGATTTAGTAAACGCCCAATTATCAACAACAGACGTCCAAGGAATTGCAACAGATGCACTTGATACTGCTTACGACGAGGGGCTTGGCGCGCTAACAAATATATTTAAGGATTTAGTAACAATAAAAACCAATTTAGACCCAATGTTTCAAACCAGCAGTTATGGCGACACTAAAAGCGATATGGATTATTACTTATACCTTGTAAAATTTTACAACAAAAATTCATCGGACTTGAATTATTGGAATAATGACATTGAGAAAAAATATACCGATATGCAAGACGGGTTGCTCACAATACAGCAAGCCGGATGGCTTCTCAACAAAAGCTCGCCCGGTTCACAAATTGAAGAAGCCGTTAACAATGCTTATACTTCCGGAAAAACTTTTCTCGATTTGGTTAGGCAAGCGTTTAATCTTGCTCAAGAATATCAAAACATACTTTCTACAAAAAATTTAACACCCCTCATCGCATCGGCAACAACCACAAGCCAAGTTACAAATTTAAGTTCGGCCATTTCTTCACTCTCCACAGATATAACCGCTCTTTCGACTGCAAAAACAGACATAACAACAAAAGAACAAGCTGTTGCAAAGATTGGCACAGACGTTCAGTCGCAAAATCTTAATATTCAGCAATATGAAAACGCGCTGGCAGACGCCAAAGATAATTTAGCAAAATATTATATATACGCACCCATAGATGGCATTATTTCTGCGGCAGATTCTACGGTTAAAACTGGGAACACAGTCTCATCGGGAACTGTTTTGGGGTCTATTGTTACTAAACAGCAAATTCTCGAAATTTCTCTAAGCGAAACAGATATTCCAAAAATAAAATTGGGGGACAAGGTGGTCGTTACTTTTGACGCCATAGACGGCTTATCTATTTCCGGAAAGGTGACCGAAGTTGACACAGTTGGAACTGTAAGCCAGGGTGTTGTAAGTTATAATGTGAAAATTACTTTTTGATACTCAAGACGACAGAGTAAAGCCTGGTATGAGTGCAAGCGCCAACATTATTACGGATACCCAGCAAAATGTTTTAACAGTGCCGAATAGCGCCGTCAAAACAAAAAACGGAAGTCATTACGTTTTGGTTTTAAGCCAAAAACAAGATTTAACGAGCTCAACAGCCAGCCAAGGATTTAGCTCGACTGTGGCGCCGACACAAAAAACAGTTGAAATTGGAGTTGCAGACGACACAAGTACACAAATTACCAGCGGATTGGCAGAAGGCGACCAAGTTGTAACCAGAACAATCACTAGTACAAAAACTGCTGCAACAACACGAGCGACCCAAAACTTAATGGGCGGAGGAACCGGCGGACCTCCATAAATAAAATGATTGAAATTAAAAACATAGTAAAAATTTATCAAACAGGAACTGTTGGGTTCCGGGCTTTGTCTGGAGTGAGTTTTACAATAAAAGACGGGGAATTTGTGGCAATTATGGGGCCGTCCGGTTCCGGAAAATCAACCTTGATGCACATTTTGGGAGCGTTAGACACTCCGACAAGCGGGATATATATTTTAGACGGAAAAGATGTTTCCGCTTTAAGCGAAGACGAGTTAGCCGACATAAGAAAAGACAAAATTGGTTTTGTCTTTCAGGCTTTTAACCTTTTACCTAGAGCGACTGCGATAAGAAATGTATCTCTGCCGTTGGTTTATGAGGGTATGGCAAGAGAAGAGAGGGAAAAAAGAGCAAAAGAAGCCTTGAAGGCGGCCAGCTTAGACGAAGAATATTTCGGGCACTTGTCTAACCAATTATCCGGCGGACAAATCCAAAGAGTTGCGATTGCCAGGGCATTAGTTAACAATCCGACTTTAATTTTAGCCGATGAGCCGACAGGAAATTTGGATTCAAAAACCGGTGAAATAGTTTTGGAAACTTTCAGAAAACTCAACAAAGAACACGGCAGAACAATTATTCTTATCACTCACGAACACGACGTAGCTGAACACGCTGACAGAATTATTTTTCTTAAAGACGGGCTCGTGGTGAGTGACTCTAAAGACCATAAAAAAAGGTGAAATGAAACTAACAGACACATTAGAAGAAACATTTCTGGCATTATTATCAAACAAAGCCAGGACAGGCCTGACAATTTTAGGCATTGTAATTGGAATAAGTTCGGTTATTGTGATGGTGTCTGTGGGGCAGGGGGCAACTTCATCAATTAAGACCAGCATTGAATCAACCGGCTCAAATTTATTAATGATTACGCCCGGAGCTACAAGAAGTTTTGGATATTCAGCGCGCTCGGCAGGAGGAACAGCACAATCGCTCACTCTTGATGATGCTAATGCAATAGCAAGCCAGGTGTCGTCGGTACAATACATGGCGCCGGAAGTCTCGGGAAGGTATCAGGTGGTCTATAAAGGAAACAACACAAACACGTCAGTAATGGGGACAAGCGACGCCTATACATCGGTCAGAAATTTAAGTATTGATCAGGGTGTTTTCGTTACCACCCAAGATGTAGAAAATATTTCAAAGGTGGCGGTAATCGGCCCAACAGTTGTAACAGATTTATTTGGTGAAGACGCGGCTGCCAGCGATGCAATTGGGCAGACAATAAAAATAAACAAAATAGAATTTAAGGTTGTTGGGGTTACGGCTGCAAAAGGCGGAACCGGATTTCAAAACCAAGACGACAGAATTTATATTCCATACACAGTTTCTCAAAGATATTTGTCGGGGAATAAATATCTGTCGGAAATTGATTTGCAAATTAGCGATTCCAATTTGATGACAAGTGCGCAGAACGATATCACAAGTTTATTGCTAGCCCGTCACAATATCGCCGACGCAACTTCGGCCGATTTTACTGTGCAAAACCAGGCCGACATTTTATCCAGTATTTCCAGTGTAAGCCAAACACTCACAATTTTACTTGGAGCAATTGCGGGAATTTCTCTGCTTGTCGGAGGAATTGGAATTATGAACATGATGCTTACAACAGTTACGGAAAGGACAAGGGAAATCGGGCTTAGAAAAGCAATTGGAGCAAAAGCCAAAGATATCACATCCCAATTTTTAACAGAAGCAGTTGTCCTGACATTTTCCGGCGGAATAGTAGGAGTTTTTTTAGGCTGGATAATTTCCTGGGGAGTAAAATATTTTAATTTATATCAAACCAGCGTTTCGCTAATGTCAATAATTCTGGCAGTTGCGGTTTCTGCCGGCATTGGAATAATTTTTGGATATTACCCCGCAAAACGAGCTGCAAAATTAAATCCGATTGAAGCATTGCGCTACGAATAAAAAATAGTATCGCTACGCTAAAAATAAAATAATATTATTTAAAAAATAAAAACATGGACAAAAAAATTAGAACAATTTATGCGATATCGGCAGTTGTTTTAGTTGTTATCATTGGCGGAGCTTTTTACGGCGGAATGCTTTACGGCAAAAATCAAGCAAGGTCAGCAGGTTTTGCAGGAGGAAATTTTCAAACAAAAATTAACAGGCCAGGAGCTAACGGCTCAAGCTTTATTTCGGGAGATATTATTTCCAAAGACGACACAAGCATAACTCTAAAAATGCAAAACAACGGGTCAAAAATTATTTTTTATTCCGACGCAACAAAAATCAACAAATCTGCAACTGGCACTTCTGCAGATCTATCAACGGGCACATTGGTGAGCGTGACCGGCACAACAAATTCTGACGGAAGCGTGACGGCTCAATCAATACAAATAAGGCCAGCCGGACAAAATAGGCCCGGTCAATAATATTAATTTTATTGTGCGACAAATTATGAATAAAACTTTTGTAATAGTTTCAGTAATAATATTAATCATAATAGCCGGCGGAGTTTATTTTTTGGTTCAGCCAAAGGCAACTTTAAATCAAAATATGCAAAATCAAAATCAGGGCATGAAAGTTGAAATTTTACAGCAGGGGACAGGCGAGGGTGCGAAAGTTGGCGACAATATAACAGTAGATTATACCGGAACTTTGGCAGATGGCACAAAATTTGATTCATCGGTTGACCCATCTTTTGGACATGTAATGCCATTTCCTTATACTTTGGGGCAAAATATGGTTATACAAGGATGGGAGCTAGGGCTTTTGGGAATGAAAGCTGGAGAAAAAAGAAGACTGACAATTCCGCCCGAACTGGCTTATGGGCCGAATGGGCGTCCGCCGACTATCCCGGCAAACGCAACATTGATTTTCGAAATTACAATGGTTTCCATAAACGGAAAGTAAAACCTCAAAAACTTCGCACCTTACAACCCAAACAATAGGAGAAATTTATGGCAAGGCCAAGACTCCTGGTTTTTGCATCTGGCTCTAAAAATGGAGGCGGTTCTGGCTTTGAAAAAATGGCTGAAGCATCGAGAAACGAAATTCTTGATGCTGACATTGTCGCCGTTGTATCCAACCATCTCAATGGCGGCGTGCGAGAAAGGGCTTTGCGCTTGGCCGTACCATTTTCGGGATTTGACGGAATATGGACGAGGCTGGAGTACAAATCGGTTGTACAATTTTACAAGCCCGACTTTATCGCACTTTCCGGTTGGTTGAAGCAAGCCGTGGGTTTGGACCCGCGTATAACTTTCAATGTCCACCCCGGGCCTCTGCCATGGTTTGGCGGCAAAGGAATGTACGGCCACCATGTGCACGAAGCAGTTCTGCGCGCGTATTTGGATGCGCGAAAGGAGGACGAAGAAATTCGGTCGGCAGTGTCAATGCACTTTGTAACCGAAGAGTACGACCAAGGTCCTGTCTTTTTTCGCATTCCGGTTACCATTCTGCCAACGGACACGCCCGAAACATTAGGCCAACGCGTGAATTGGATGGAGCATTACTTCCAGCCGCGAATTACAAACCTTGTTTGCCAAGGCCAAATTTCCTGGGACGGCGTTGACCCGAAAAGTCTACGCCTGCCCGAAGGCTATCAGTTTCTCCGCAACAGGCTTGAGTGAATACTCGGGCTTTTTTATTTTGTAGCGCCATGGTATAATAAATTAATATTATTAACCTAATAAAAATGTTTTTAGCAATTGTTTTTATAGTTATAGGTATTCTCATGCTTTTGAATGCCATGGGAATTATTGTTGGAAATTTTTGGTCATTTTTCTGGGCAATACTTTTTCTTGCGCTTGGAATTAAAATGATAATAAAAAAAGATTGTCCAATGTGCGGATGGCATCATGACCACTGCGACCACAATCACAAATAAAAAAATTTCAAAAAGCCGCCCCAGACTTACTAACGGGTGGCTTTTTATTTCCTTACAGGAAATGTGGTTCTGGATTGACAGGGCCTTTTTTATTTTATATTATTATTTCAATAGTTTCTTAATCGGGGTGTAGCTCAAAAGTTTAGGTAGAGTGCTCCGCTTGGCGCGGAGAGGTTGTAGGTTCGAGCCCTGCCACCCCGATTTATCCGTTGGGGCCGTAAGCTGATATAGGACAGCACCCCTGCGAAAGCAGGGTGGAATATGTAGGTTCAAATCCTATCGGCTCCACTTCGCTCGTTGATTAACTACTTAACCACGGAGGTGACGCATGAGCCCCGAAGAAGCGACAGACGAAGTGTTGGTGGATACCTTGGCTTCGCTGGCAACGAAGGCCCGCGCAATGGACCTGGATCTGATCAGCTCTTGTCGAAGATTGTCAGCTATAATGAGCAATTACAGAGAGCAACTTCT
>JAPLZD010000041.1 GCA_026395195.1 Candidatus Staskawiczbacteria bacterium | reverse complement strand
ATCAAAATCACAACCAGAAGCCTTTTTTTAAAAGAAATTCCTCCCCCAATATATTTTCCCCATCCTTTGACAACTAAAACATCGTCAACTAACCCGACAAAAGAAGCAACTACCAAAGTAAAAAGCGGCAGCCAGGTTTGGCTTCTCGATAAAAAATTAAATTGGGAAATCCAGGAGTCAGGAAAAATTAAAGATAAAATAAAAAATAAAAAGGCGACAAAAACAACAGTCAGCCAAATTAGCAATCCGCCCATCCTTGGAGTTCCCACCTCTTTTTCTTTATGCAAACTGTTAAAAACAGCAGCATCTTCTCCAGAAATTGCTTTTTGTCTGGCAGATGTTTTCCATAGTTTGTGTTTGTATAAAAAATGTGTCAACAGCGGGCACCACAAAATAGCCAGCCCTGAAGCAACCGCCGCCAAAACAAATATTTTAATAACGCTAAAAGTGAGAATTGTAATCATTTCTTAATTTTAATTTTTAAAAAGTTGAATACCAAATGTCATTATTCCAATGCCAGTTTATGTCCATGCCCTCCAAAATCCAAATTTTATCTTTAAAAATGGCACCACAAAAGTCTTCCCGGCCCAGCCACATTGGGTCATTTTTCGTTTTTTGCCAATTTACTCCATCGTCTGAATGCCAGACATCATTGCCTCCCCCTTTCATTTTACCGATAACCCATAGTTTTCCTTTATATTCTGTAATATAATTTCCTTGCCTTGCATCAAATAATCCGTCGGCGGTTTTTATCCATGTAACGCCGTCTGCCGAAGACCAGACATCACTGAACATGGCGCTTCCAAAAACCATTCCGTCAACAAGCCATAATTTATTTTGGAATATTCCAACTGCATGGTCCCAGCGCGGAGCCCAGGCGGCATTGTTTGTTGCCTCTGTCCAATTAATTCCATCCGAGGAATACCAAACATCGTTGAAAAGTTTGGGGCCACTTGTAGCTGATGCTATGCCTTTATCATACTTCACCCCGCCAATTAGCCAAATTTTATCCTGAAAAACAACAAGCTGATGGCCCTCTCTGGCCGGCCAAGCAGCCGAGGCGGTTTCCTGTTTCCAATTTATTCCGTCTGTTGTTGACCAAACATCATTCCTGTAGCCATAATCCGGGCTGTACCCGCCCATCAGCCAAATTTTACCCTTAAAATTTACCAATTCGATGGATCTCCTGTTTCCCCAAGGAGAATTTTTAGCAACTTGTTTCCAGTTTATTCCGTCGTCGGAGTTCCAAACATCGCTAAAATGCGGCGAAGCATTGTAATCTACAAACCCCGGCTTTGACATGTGGCCGTTGGCATCCAGTCCGCCCATCAGCCAAATTTTATTGTTATAAACAACGACAGCGCCCGAGTCCCTTGCCTCCCACGGAGCCGATTTAACGGCCTCTTTCCAATCAAGCGACGAGGCGTCAAACGGCTTATCCGGCCAAATATAATTTTCATCAGCCCAGTTAATCATTTTTTTCATTTCCTCAAATCTGTCGCTGGAATTTAAAATTACATTAACTAAATAATTTTTGTTATCTAAGGATTTTGCAACCAGGGCCAAACATTGTCCGGCGTCCGCTGTTTCGCCGGTTTTTCCGCCGACAATTCGCGGCCCCAAATCAGAATCAAATAAGAGTTCGTCTATATTTTTTGAGTTGCGCACAAAAACATTGCTGAAATCGTAAAGAGCGTAATTTTTCTGTGCACTCATCTGAAAAATTTCGGGCTTGTCTGCTAAAATATAACCCATAAGTTTTGCTACCTCGTGCACGCTTAAAAGATTTGTTTCACCCCTGCCCACCGGCGTTGAAAAATTAACAGAAGCCAAACCGATTTCCCTCGCTTTTGCATTCATTAAATCAACAAATTTATCCTGGCCGATCACATTAGCGAGAGATTGCGCGGCCGAGCTGTTTGATTCAACCAGCATCAAATTAAGCAAACTTTTTACCGAAAAACTCTGGCCGGCTTTCAGCACGCAGTCGGCTCTCCCCTGTTCCATGGCAGAGCAATCCTCATTTATTACAACTTTTTGCGATAAATCATA
>JAPLZD010000075.1 GCA_026395195.1 Candidatus Staskawiczbacteria bacterium | reverse complement strand
GGCCAGGGGACCCGCATGATGCACTTAACCGCCAACAAGCCCAAACACCTTATCAATGTCCAGCAAAGGCCCTTTTTATCTTATCTTTTGGATAATCTGCTGGAAGCTGGGTATAAAGACATTATTATAGTAGTAGGGTACAAAGAAGAGCTGATGAAAGAGTTTCTGGCTGATTATAAGCAATGTTTAAAGAATAAAGAATGCGATATTGCTCTGGTGAGCCAGTACGAGATTTTAGGCCCCAAAGAAAAAGAATATGGCACTGCCTGCCCGTTAAAATGTGTAAAAGACATAGTAGGTAAAGACAGCTTTATTTATCTCAACGGAGACAATCTCTATTCAGTTAAAGACCTGAAAGCAATGAACATAGATGACAACTATGACTATGTGGCAGGGCTGGAGCACGACCATCCGGAGAAATATGGAGTTTTAATCACTGACAACGGTTTTTTAAAGGAAATAAAAGAGAAGCCAGCGGAATTTTACGGCGATTTAATCAATGTGGGGTTGTATAAATTTACTCCGGAAGTTTTCGATAAGATATCGAAAATAAAAAAATCATCAAGGGGAGAATATGAGATAACAGACGTAATTTCTCTTCTGGCCAAGGAAAAAAAAGTAAAAGTTAAAAAGATAGAGGACTACTGGCTCGATTTCGGCAACCCAGCAGATATCATAAAACTTTCTAATTTCATAAAAAAAGGAAATGGAAATTGTAAAAAAGTCAAAAATTGCAAAAAATAAAGCAATAAAAGTTTTGCTGGCAGGAGGCGTTGTTATTTGCCCCACAGATACTGTTTACGGATTTTTAGCAGATGCAACTAATAAAAAAGCAGTAGAGAAAATTTATAAAATGAAAAAACGGCCGAGGTCAAAACCTTTGGCTGTTTTCGTAAAAGATTTTAAAATGGCGAGGAGCTTAGCGGAGATTAATGAAAATCAAGAAAGAATAGTTAAGAAGTATTGGCCCGGGAAATTTACTTTTATTTTTAAAAGAAAAAAAAGAATAAAGATTTATGACGGCGCCAAAAACACCATTGCGTTGAGAATTCCCAGCTACAAATTTCTGAACGATTTATTAAAAAAAATAAATAAGCCACTGGTCCAAACATCAGTAAATATTTCCGGTCAACCACTACTATCAAAAATAAATAATATGAAAAATCAGCTCGGTAATAAAAATATTCTGTTAATCGATGGCGGAGATTTGCCAAAAAGCAAAGCATCGACCATAATAGATTTATCAAAAAGTAAAATTGAAATGTTAAGGAAATAATATGGCAAAATTAAAAAAACAGGACCCGAAAGTTTATGCGGCCATGCTGGGCGAATTGAAGCGCCAGCAGGAAGGCATGGAGCTTATTGCTTCAGAGAACTATGTTTCGCCGGCTGTTTTGGAAGCATTGGGCTCGGTTTTTACAAACAAGTATTCTGAAGGACTGCCGGGCAAGCGCTATTACGGAGGGCAGACTTATACTGATGTTGTTGAAAATTTGGCTATTGAAAGGGCAAAAAAGCTTTTTGGCGCCGAACATGTTAATGTGCAGCCGCTTTCTGGATGCCCGGCAAATATGATTGTCTACAGCGCCATTTTAAAGCCGGGCGATACAGTTTTGGGGATGGATTTATCTCATGGCGGACACTTGAGCCATGGCCATCCAGTGACTTTATCAGCTAAAATTTACCGCTTTGTAAGATATAAAACAGATGAGACAGGAAAAATTGATTATGAGCAATTAGAAAAAATGGCAATTCAAGAAAAGCCGAAATTAATTCTTGCCGGATTTTCCGCTTATACGCGCCAGCTTGATTACCAAAAATTTAAAGATATCGCGCAAAAAGTCGGAGCCATAACAATGTTTGACATTGCCCATATTGCCGGATTAATTGCCGGAAAAGCAATTCCAAACCCTGTGCCATATTTTGACGTAATCACAACCACAACCCACAAAACTTTGCGCGGACCAAGGGGGGGCATGATAATGTGCAAACAGCAGTTTGCAGAAGTAATAGATAAGGCTGTTTTCCCGGGTTTTCAAGGAGGTCCGCACATGAATAACATTGCAGCCTTGGCAGTGGCCTTGGGCGAAGCGTTGAAGCCGTCATTTAAAGTTTACGCTAAGCAGATTATAAAAAACGCTAAAGTTTTGGAGCAGGAGCTGAAAAAATACGGATTTAAATTAATGTTTGGAGGAACAGATAATCACATGGTTTTGGTTGATGTTTTTTCCAGTAAAGGAATTACCGGGATTGAAGCAGAATAAGCTTTAGACAAAATTGGTATTACAGTAAATAAAAACATGATACCGGATGACCCGCGCAAACCCATGGATCCGAGTGGCGTGCGAATTGGAGTTCCGGCAATAACAACTCGGGGGATGAAAGAAAAAGAAGTAAAAATAATCGCTAATTGGATTAATCAAGCAATAAAAAATCACACCGACGAAAAGATGCTGGCTAAACTTCACAAAGAGGTCATCAAGCTTTGTAAAAGATTTCCACTACCAAAATGATGAATTTAGATTTATATTTATTCAATTTAATTAATCAATTCGCCGGCAGATTGGCCTGGTTGGATTATTTTGCGATGTTTTGCGCTGAATATTTAGGCTATCTTTTGCTTGCTATTCTAATATTATTTTTGGCAATTAATTTTAGGAAGTATTGGCGCATGGTGTTGGAAGCAGTTGTTGCAGCAGTGATTACAAAATTTATATTAGCGGATTTTATTCGCTGGCTGTGGTTCAGACCAAGGCCATTTGTCGCATTAAACTTTGTTCCGTTGATAAATCAAAGCGCCAAAGAGGCATCTTTTCCTTCGGGCCACGCATCTTTTTATTTTGCTTTGTCTACCATAGTTTATTGCTACAATAAAAAAGCTGGCACTTTCTTTTACATCGCCAGTTTTTTAATTGTCATTGCCAGAGTTTTTACAGGTGTGCACTGGCCATTAGACGTTTTGGCAGGAGCAATTTTGGGCATTTTAATGGGCTGGATTTTAAATATGCTTTTTAGAAAGCACGGCAATAAAATCATCAAAAATTATAATTGATTGACTTTTTGTGTTATGTGTGTTAAATTTAATTTGGCACATTGTTACGAAAAAGGAGAATAAAAAATGAAGATTATATTTTTGGGAGTTGGCGAGGCATTCGATGAGAATTATCCGAATAATTCTGCCCTGGTTCTGACCGAAAAGACTTCTTTGATGATAGACTGCGGTGATTCGGCAGTTAGGCAGTTGTGGAAATTTAACAAAGGTGACCATAATTTAGTTGACGCGCTTTATATTACTCACCGCCATTCTGATCATTTATTTGGATTGCCGGCAATGCTGGGCCGATTCCATGAAGAAAAGAGGACAAAGCCGTTTACCATTATTTGTACTAAGGCTTTGCATAATGATGTAAAGGTGGCGGCAAGTTATGCTTACAACGGGCTGGATACAGATTTCCCCTTTAAGCTAAATGTTGTGGAGATTGAAGATGGGCAGAACATTGAGTTCCAGGACCTGAAATTGTCATTCGCTTTAACAAGGCACTCTACGCCGGTTGTGGCTATAAAAGTGGAGAATGGCGGAAAAAGTTTTTGTTATTCCGGCGATGGTATGTTTTCTTTGCGCGAGGGGTTTTACGATGGCCTGGATTTGCTGGCGCAGGAAACCTATTTGTATGATAAGGAAATCATTGGCCACGCCTGCGTTACTGGAGCGATAAAATTTGCCGAAGAAAAGGGAGTCAAGAATTTGGCGCTAGTGCACCTCAACAAACATTTTAGGAAGAATGATTTGCCTGGCGTAAGGGATGCTATCAGGAGCGACCGCGTCAAAGTAACTATTCCCGAGCCAATGGATGAAATTCAGCTATGACGGTTGTAAAAAAACAAAACGGCCTAACGCCGTTTTTTTGTGCCCGAGGTGGGAGTTGAACCCACAATTCCGTAAGGAAATGCGATTTTGAGTCGCACGCGTATGCCAATTCCGCCACTCGGGCATTGTTTGTAATTTATCACATTTTTTGCTGATTTTCAACTATTCCCAAGAGGCGTCTATTATTTTTTCTGGAAATTTTTCCGCTAGTTTCTTAAAATTGCCGCACGATGCTCTATGTAAAACAGCCGCGCGGTGTTGCGATACATAAGCTTTTACCTTGTCCCCGGGCTGGGGCGTGCAGCATTTAGCCAGGTGAATCAGCATTCCTTTCTGTCCGGCTAAAAAAACTTGTCTCACCCCTTTTTTTATTTCTTTTTCCGCCTGTTTTTTTTGGGCCGCTTTTGATATTGCGATAAGCTTGCTTTTTATGAAGCCGGCAAAAGGCAGTTTGAAGCCGGATTCCTCCTCTGTAAGTTTTTTTATGTGCGATTTAGCTAGGCTAGTTTTTACGAATCTCAACCAATCCTTTGAAGGGCTTTTATTTTTGGTGGTTGCTATTTCTACAATATCCCCATTTTTTAAAGTGTGGTTTAGCTGTACTATTTTTCCGCCAATTTTTGCCGATTCGCAATGGTTTCCAATTTCTGAATGCACCGCATAAGCAAAATCAACTGGCGTAGAATTTTTTGGTAAAACAATAATGTCTCCCCTGGGCGTGAACACAAAAATTTGGTTTTTAAAGAAGTCAATTTTAAAAGTTTTCCAAAAATCAGGTATTTTTTCCACCCAATCAAATTTGTCGCCCTCCTTTTTGAGGTCTATTTTTTCTTTGTAAGACCAGTGTGCGCAGATGCCGTATTCAGCTTCCTTCTGCATCTCTTCTGTCCTTATCTGAATTTCAGTTATTTTTCCTTCGATAGGGAAAATTGTTGTATGCAATGATCTGTATCCGT
The DNA here is from genome assembly GCA_026395195.1 of Candidatus Staskawiczbacteria bacterium. GTDB lineage: Bacteria > Patescibacteriota > Minisyncoccia > Minisyncoccales > Staskawiczbacteraceae > XYD1-FULL-39-28. Next base: position 144 of record JAPLZD010000075.1, on the reverse strand, counting down.
TTAGTTTTGGTTTTGCTATATAATCATTTATTTCTTCGGATATCGGCCTGAAATATTTGTGTATTATCCCCAGAATTCTGTAACATGATTCCACGTCGGCAGTAATAATTCTTAGAGCAAGCAGGTCATGGACCTTGTTGAAAT
>JAPLZD010000065.1 GCA_026395195.1 Candidatus Staskawiczbacteria bacterium | reverse complement strand
GATTTGCAAAAAGACAAAAATGGTAAAGATAATTTGAGCCTGCGTGATCAAAAAATCGCTTCGCAGATAATCAAAGAAGTGCTTAATCATTTAGAATATTTAAATAAAGTTGGTTTAGATTATCTTACTTTGACGCGGCCGTCCGCGACTTTGGCCGGCGGCGAAGCCCAACGAATTAGGCTGGCCACGCAATTAGGCTTGTCTTTGACCGGTATTGTTTATATTTTAGACGAGCCGTCAATTGGCTTGCACGCCAGAGACCAGCACAAATTGATTGATACCTTAATAAAATTAAAAGAATTGGGAAATACGGTAATAGTAGTAGAGCACGACCCGCAGACAATGCGAGCAGCTGACTGGATTGTTGACATTGGCCCGGGAGCCGGAAAACACGGGGGCAAAATTGTTTTTGAAGGAACTTATAAAGACATACTAAAATCGGATGGTTTAACGGGTAAATATTTATCTGGGAGATTGAAGGTCAATATAGACCATAAAAAATCCGAAGCACGAAATCCGAAATCCGAAACAAATTCAAAATCCAAAAACGAAAAATACCTAAAAATTATCGGGGCGCAAGAGCATAATTTAAAAAATATTGATGTTAAAATTCCTTTAGAAAAATTTGTCTGCGTGACCGGAGTTTCTGGTTCGGGAAAATCAACCCTGGTAAACGATATTTTGGCAAAAAGTTTGTTAAGAAAATTTTACAGGGCAAAAGACGAGCCCGGCAAACACAAAGAAATTTTGGGAGTTGAAAATTTAAATAAAGTGGTTTTGGTTGACCAGTCGCCAATTGGCAGAACCCCAAGGTCAAACCCGGCAACATATACCGGCGCTTTTTCGTATATCAGAGATATTTTTACAAAAACAAAAGAGGCCCGCGTCAGAGGATATTCAGCCGGCAGATTCAGCTTTAATGTAAAGGGCGGAAGATGCGAAGCTTGCGAAGGTCAGGGCCAGAAAAAAGTGGAAATGTATTTTTTACCGGATATTTATGTTGAATGTGAAGAGTGTCGTGGTAAAAGATATAATAAAGAAGTTTTAGAAATTACTTATAAAGATAAAAATATTGCCGAAGTTTTGGAAATGACTGTGGAAGAAGCAATGGAATTTTTCAAAAATATTCCGGGACTTTATGAAAAAATGAAAACCTTAAAAGAGGTGGGGCTTTCTTATGTGGAATTGGGGCAAGCTGCAACTTCACTTTCTGGTGGAGAAGCGCAAAGAGTAAAGCTTGCAACAGAACTTTCCCGAAAAGGTACTGGTAAAACTTTATATATTTTAGATGAACCAACAACCGGCTTGCATTTTGAAGATATTAAAAAATTGGTTGCTGTTTTGGCCGGTTTGGTTGAAAAAGGAAATACCGTAATCGTGATTGAACATAATTTAGATTTAATAAAAAATGCCGACTGGATAATTGATTTAGGGCCCGAAGGCGGAGATAAGGGCGGAGAAATTATTGCGCAAGGAACTCCGCAGGAAATTTCAAAAGTTAAGAAATCTTATACGGGAAAATATCTTAGCGGCCAGGTATAAAAATTAATAAAGTTTTCCACAGCTGTTGCAGCTGTTTTATTTTTTTGTTGCATGAGCTATAATAAACAAATAAAAAGATTTTTAGGTAACTAATTCATTAGCCGTGTTTTTTAATGAAAAAACAAGGTAGGGAGAATAAAAATCAAAAAGTCAAAAAGGTTCAAACAAAACCCGAAGCTTTTGTTTCTAAACCAGCTGTCAAACCAGCTGTTAAAGTGGTAGCCATGTCTGTAAACCGCGTGCCTACTCCAGCCAGACTAAGGGCAAGGTTTGCAAAATATCAATTGTTTCCACCCCGACCAGCGTATGCCGAGGGCTTTGGGCCCGACCCAAAATTAGCCAAGTTTTTCAAAACACCAATCTCGCCAAAAATAGCGGGACTTGTTTCATTGTTCGCTGCTGTATGCCTGGTTGCCCTTACAGGCACATTTGTTTTTACCAGCA
>JAPLZD010000029.1 GCA_026395195.1 Candidatus Staskawiczbacteria bacterium | reverse complement strand
GCTTTGGGCGAATTCACAGACACGCTCTCAACCGGCATTGTTTCTGGATTGTCGCGATTTATCACGGCTTTTGGCGGGCTGGATCACCAAACGCAAAACCTAAGAGGTTTGATACAAACTGATGCTGCCATCAACCCCGGTAATTCCGGAGGGCCTTTGGTAAATATGGATGGCAAAGTTTTAGGGATAAACACGGCCATGATAATGGGCGCGCAAAACATTGGTTTTGCCATTCCCATAAATTACGCCAAAAAAGATTTGGAAGAAGTAAAGAAATATGGAAAAATAATTATGCCATTTTTGGGAGTAAAATATGTTTTAATTTCCAAAGAAATGGCGGAAGTAAATAAACTGCCGGTAAATGACGGGGCTTTAGTGGTGAGAGAAGCATTGGGCGAGTCGCCGGTTATAAAAGGTTCGGCTGCCGACAAGGCGGGCATTAAAGAATGGGATATTATTACAGAATGCAATGGAGAAAAAATAACAATGAAAAATCCTCTGGCAAACATTATGCAAAAATGCAAAATCGGCTCGAAAACAAACTTTGAAGTTCTGCGCGACGGCAAAAAAGTAAGCCTAACCGCCACCCTCGAAGAAAAAATTTAATATTATTATAAAAAAAGCCCCTCGCTTAGCGGGGGGCTTTTTTGAAATTCTAAACTTGGATTTTGCTGAAAAGATAACTACCGAGGGCCATGAGGACTGCGACAATGCAGGCCAAAATTAGAAAATCCGGCATCAGGCCGTAATGGGCAGCGCCCGCGAGAGTCCCCCGCAGTCCGTCAACTCCGTAAGACAAAGGATCAATGGCCGTGATAATCAATATTGCTTTTGGCAGGCCCGCGAGCGGAAACAAAGCGCCCGAAAGGAAAAATATCGGCATTACCAAAAAATTCATAATAAGCTGGAAACCGTGCATGTCTTCTAAAACTGAGGCAATTGCAATTCCCAAGGCCGCAAAAAGCAGGGCAATCATAAACATAAAAACAAAAGCCAGAATCGTTAGAGATGCGCTTGGAAATTTGAAGCCAACAAAAAGCGAAAGCAAAAGAACTATAATTCCCTGCGCAACTGCTACGGTTGCTCCGCCCAAAGTTTTTCCCAGCATAATTTGAAAACGCGATGCAGGCGCGACTAAAGTTTCTTTCAAAAATCCGAACTGCCTGTCCCAGATTACTTCAATGCCGGAAGAAAAAGCCATAAACAGAATGCTCATCGAAATAATTCCCGGCACCAAAAATTGCATATAATTTCCTTGTCCTGCCTTCTGAAAAATCGGGCCAAATCCAAAACCCAAAGCTAGCATAAACAAAAGCGGCTGGCCCAAAGACCCGAGAATTCTTGATTTTGACCTGTAATATCTTTTAATTTGGCGAAGCCAAAGAGTATAAACCTCTATCATAACTGTGAATTTTTAATTATTAATTTTACCTGCGCCAGGCCCGGGCTCTGCCTGACATTGCCTGATTTTTTACTGTTTCCTCACGGATGGCGCTGCCGGTAAGCGACAAAAATGCTTCCTCTAAAGAACTTGTATTTGTCTTTGATTCCAATTCTTCAGAGGTTCCCTGAGCTACAATTTTTCCGTGGTCAATTATGGCAATTCTATTTGAAACCTTATCGGCTTCCTCCATATAGTGAGTTGTCAAAAAAACAGTAATGCCTTCCTCCCGGTTCATTTTTTTAAGATATGTCCAAATATGATTCCTTGTCTGCGGGTCAAGCCCGATTGTCGGCTCATCTAAAAACAAAACTCTGGGATGGTGCAAAAATCCGCGCGCAATTTCCAGCCTGCGCTTCATTCCGCCGGAAAAGTGTTTCACCAAATCATTTCTTCTGTCCCACAATTCAACAAATTCCAAAAGCTGTTTTATTCTTTCTTTCCTGTCTTTAATTTTTACTTTGTAAAGCATGCCGTGCAAATCCATATTTTCATAGGCGGTTAATTCGTCATCCAAACTCGGGTCCTGAAAAACAATTCCAAAAGACGCTCGGGCTTCGTGCTGCTGCCGCGTCGGGTCATATCCGTTGATTAATATGGTGCCGGCTGTCGGATTTGTAAGAGTTGTAAGCATTTTTATGGTCGTGGTTTTTCCTGCGCCATTAGGGCCCAGAAATGCAAAAATTTCTCCCTTTTTTACATTGAAGCTGATATCATCAACTGCTGTGAAGTCTTTATATTTTTTGGTAAGATTTTTTATTTCTATTATGTTTTCCATTTTATTACTACGTAAAAATTATTGATTTTATTTCAAAACTGCGCCTTGGGTATAGATATTGTTTGGGTTCCAAAGCATAAAGCCGTTGTAATCTGCTCCTAAAGAATCTTGAGTTGCCTGAATTTCTTTTTTAACCATGTCAGCGGTATAATCGGCGCCCATGTTAAAGTCCTGAATCCACGGCCTGAATTGGGCCAAGGGTTTTGTTTTTATAAACGAATTTATAATTTTTATTGCCGGCTCAGGAATTCCGGCAGCTTCTTGTTTTTTAAAAATCTCATCCTGGCTTGCCTTTAAAAAAACAGCCTGCTTTTCCATGGCGCTATCCATGGAATATTTTACAATCTCATAAGGGTGTTCTGCCGGATTGTTAAAACCGTCAAAACCATCGGCATAGTGCGAAGGATAAACCATTGGCGAAATATAGTCAAAGTTTTCAAAAGCGTCTTCAATTATCTGGCCTATGCCCATATCATCTCTGTTTATAGTTGTTTGGCCGAACAAATCAACGGATATTTTTTCATCTGCTAACTGCTCCCTTAAATATTGGAAGAATTCTTTTATAACTTCTGCTTTTAAGTTTTTGGCGTCGTAAACAGGAAATCCTATGTTTTGCATGTTGCCGTCTGTGGGAAATCTTATATAATCAAAATTTACTTCGTCAAACCCGTGTAAAAATGCATTTTGCGCTAAAGAAACGTTATAATCCCAGACATCTTTTGAGGCCGGATCCAGCCAGGAAAGTCTGTTATTGTCTGTCCATAAAACCGGCTTTAACGGGTCTGTGGTTTTTTCTTTGTTATAAATTGCCAATTCCGGCCGGGCTCTGGAATAAACCGGGTCTTCAAAAACAGCAATTCTGCCGACAACATATACATTTTGATCATGAAAAAATTTTACAAGAGAATCAATGTCCGGTATGGCGCCGCTATTTAAATTGTACTTTTTGACTTCGGGAGCTTCCGACGCATAGTTAACGTAACCGCTGCTGCCCTTTACATCAATCACAACTGCATTTACTTCTGTATTTTTAAACAGCCCGCTCAAATAATTTAAGTAATTTTTTGAACCGGCTGAATACCCTGTCACGTAAACTGCTTTTACAATCTCGGGCGGATTGCTTAATTTTTCAGGATGCGCGGGCGGGGCGGGAGGTTCTAAAGTTTTAAAATCAATCTTTGCAGCAACTTTTTCTTGCGCCGCACTAACTGCTTTTGGACTAGCGCTTATTTTATCGCTGGTTTCTAAACTAAAAGAAACGCCAATTGCTAAAACTGCCGTCATTATCAGAACAATAAAAAGGTTTCCCAGCTTATAAGAACCCATAATATTTAATTATACCAATTTTACTCTGTAGTTTTGCCGTCGAATTCTTCATCGTTGGCCGGGTCTTCGGCTTCAGCTTTTGTGGCTCTGACAATTCCATCTACATGATGGGCTGGAGAATAAATTGTATAAAGCTTTAGACCGTCTGTCGCCGAAACATTTATAACATTGTGCTGGCTGCCAGCCGGAACGATTACTGCTGAGCCGTCGGAAACTTCGTATTCATTTCCATCAATAATTACTTTTCCTTGCCCTTTTTCAATACGGAAAAACTGGTCGTTGTCTGGGTGGACTTCCATGCCAATTTCCTCATTTGGAGCCAAAGACATTAAAACTAGCTGGCTGTGTTTTCCCGTATAAAGCACTTTGCGAAAATTTTCATTATCCAAAGTGTCTTTTTCTATATTCGAACAAAATCCTTTCATACAATTAAAATTTTAATAATATTTTGCTGGGGGACTAACGGGATTTGCACCCGTGACGACGCTGCCACAGAGCGTTGTGTTGCTGCTACACCATAGTCCCCATGAATTCATTTGGGGTGCCCCCGGTTGGAATCGAACCAACATCTAGATCTTAGAAGGATCCTATTCTGTCCATTGAACTACGGGGGCAATAAATCTTCTAAGTACTTAAAATCTTATCACAAAATTTCTCCTTTGACAATATGCAATTTTTGCATTAGAATAATATCATAATCGGGGTGTTGTGTAACGGTAGCACGAACGCTTTGGGAGCGTTTAGTCAGAGTTCGAATCTCTGCACCCCGACAAAAAACTAAATGCAGGTATCGTATATCGGTATTACCTTAGCTTTCCAAGCTAATGAGGGGGGTTCGACTCCCCCTACCTGCTCCATTTTTATCTTTTTTATGATAAGATTAGATAATATAATTATCTAATTTTATTTTACATGAACACATTCAAAGATCTTTACGAATTCATAAACCTTGCAAAAAATAACAGAAAATATGCTGCTTCCACAGCCAATAATTTAAAGTCCGCTGTAAAAATATTCGAAAAAGAATTGACAAGCAATGAGCGCGATTCCATAGACATTGTCGAGCAAAATATAGAGGAGATTTTTGTAAATGTTATAAACAAAAACAAAGACAAAAATATAAATTCTTTGGGCGCCTACAAAGCCAGGCTCTTAAAAGTTATTGAAGATTATAAAAGATACGGCAAAAACCCAAGCCGCATGCAAAATTGGATAGCCCGCCACCGGCATTCCACACCCATGGTGAAAAACCAAGATAAACAAGATAAAAATAAGATAAACTTATCTGCACATACTCCCAACCCTGTGGACAACGAGGGCCGAATAGAAATCACCGTGCAAGCAAACAGCAGGATTGTGATCCTGCTGTCTAAAAACCCGTCTAAAAAAGAAATTACCTTGCGTATTCAATAACTCGGGTTTCGCGCATAACTGTAACTTTAATTTCTCCAGGGTATTTGAGCTCTTCTTCAATTTTTTCAGCGATTTGCTTTGCCATTTTGGCAGCTGCTAAGTCATCTACTCTGTCAGACTTCACAAAAACGCGAATTTCTCTGCCCGCCTGAATGGCGTAAGCTCTGTCTACACCTTCAAATTTGGTTGCAATATCTTCCAATTCCTTCAATCTTTGCAAATAGTTTTCCAGGGTGTCTTTTCTGGCTCCCGGCCTCGAACCTGAAATGGCATCTGCTGTTTTAACAATAACAGCCTCCAAAGTATCAGCCGGATAGTCCTCATGGTGGGCTCTCATGGCTTTAATAACAGCCTCTGACTCTCCAAACTTTTCCAAAAGCTTAATTCCAATTTCTACGTGCGAACCTTGTACTTGCTGGTCAATTGCTTTTCCAATGTCATGCAAAAGCCCGGCGCGTTTTGCAACCTGGGAATTGGCCTTTAATTCGTAAGCCAATGTTTCTGAAATTAAGGCAACCTCCATGGAATGAAGTAAAACGTTTTGCCCATAACTTGTCCTGTAATACAATCTGCCCAGAATTTGGAGCAATTTGTCGTTTATGCCAATTACTCCTGTGTCATAAGCTGCTTTATCTCCAGCTTCTTTTATTTTTTGGGCAATTTCCTGCTTTGCCTCTTCAAATTTTTCTTCAATTTTGGCCGGCTGGATTCTGCCGTCTTGAATCAACTTATCTAAGGCGACTTTGGCAATTTGCCTTCTAATTGGGTTAAACCCGGAAATCACCACTGACTCTGGAGTTTCATCGACAATTAGCTCAACACCGGTCAATTTTTCAAAGGTCCTGATGTTTCTGCCTTCTTTTCCAATAATTCTGCCTTTTAAATCTTCGTTGGCCAAAATTACCGTTGTGGTTGTCGTCTCCTGAGCTTGTGGAACCGCGCATTTTTGAATTGCCAGAGAAACTATCTCTTTAGCCCTGTTTTGCAATTTTTCCTGGCCTTGCTCTTCCATTTTTTTCATTCTTTCTAAAATCTCTTTTTCTGATTCAATTTCAACCAACGACAATAATTCTTTTTTGGCATCTTCGCGGGAAAGATGGGCAACTTTTTCCAATTTTCCTTCCGCCTCATTTCTTAAAGCCGCCAAATCTTCTTTAATGGCCTTCAACTTTTCTCCCTTTTCCTGCAAATCTTTTTCTTTCTGCTCAAAAGAGGCGATTCTTGTATCCAATAAGCTTTCCCTGCTCAGCAAAAGCTGCTGAGCTTTCAAAAACTCCCTTCTTCTTTCATCAGTTTCTTTCTGCGCTTTGTCTACAATTTCAGAAGCTTTCTTTTCTGCCGACTTTACCATTTGGGCGGTTTCCTCCCTTACATCAACCACCTTCTTTTGCAGTTTTGCTTCTAAAGTTCCTGCTCTTTTTTTGGCTAAATTTTGTCTGACATAATACCCAATGACAGATCCTGCAATCACGCACAAGGCTCCGCCTATAACCGCTAATGTTATTTGATCCATAAATTTTATTTAATTTTAATAAAATAAGCTCACTTCTCAGTGAGCACGCACAAAACATATTTAAAATGGGGGAGTAGCTTTTACTTGCTTCCGATTACCTCGTCAATTAACCCGTATTTTTTTGCTTCCTCTGACGTAAGGTAAAAATCCCTATCAGTGTCAACTGTAATTTTATTCAATGGCTGGCCGGTGTGTTCGGCTAAAATTTTGTTCAGTTTTTCTTTCATTTTTACAATCTGTTTTGCAGTAATTTCAATGTCTGCTGCCTGCCCTTGCATTCCTCCGGCAACCTGGTGCAAAAGTATTTCAGCATTGGGCAAAGCAAACCGCTTGCCCTTGGTTCCCGATGCTAAAATAACTGCTGCCATGGAAGCTGTAAGTCCAATGCAAATGGTAGAAACCGGACATTTTAAATACTGCATTGTATCATAAATTGCTAACCCTGCTGTAACCGAACCTCCCGGGCTGTTTATATAGAGTTTTATGTCTCTCTTGGGGTCTTTTGATGCTAAATAAAGCATTTGGGCAATTACCACGTTTGCGTTCATGTCTGTGACTGAACCCGCAAGAAAAATTATGCGCTCTTCTAAAAGCCTTGAAAATATGTCGTATGCGCGCTCACCGCGCTGTGATTTTTCTACAATAGCTGGTACTATTGGCATTTTTTATTAATACGTAATTATTTTGCGAAAGATTCCAACTTTTGGAACACTTTTTCATTATAAATTACACCTTTAGTATACTCTTTTAGCTCGTTTATGTCAATTTTGGCCAATTGCTCTTTGGAATAATTTTTTAAAACTTTTGTCATTTCTTCATCTAATTCTTCGCCAGAAACTTCAATGTTTTCTGCCTTGCCCAACTGACGCAAAACCAAAAAACCGCGCAATCTTTTTTCGGCTTCTTTTTGAAAGGTGTCCTTTATTTCTGCCTCTGTTTTTTTAACAGCCGCCAAATATTGCTCAAAAGTGAGCTTCATATTATTTGTCACTTTATTTTTCAAATCTTCCAGCAATCTTTGCTTTTCGTATTCAACCATGGCCTCTGGCATTTCAAACTTTGCTTTTTCCGCCACTTTATCTAAAATTTCAGCCCTATTTTTTTGTTTTTCTTCTTCAATTTTTTCAACAGTCATTCCTTCTTTCATGCTGGCTTTTAATGCTGTCAAAGTTTCGAACGCGCCTAATTGTTTTGCAAATTCATCATTAATTTCCGGCAACTCCATTTTTTGCACCGACTTTACTTTTACTTTAAAGTTTCCCTCTTTTCCTGCAATATTTTTTTGTGGCGAATTTTCGGGAAAAATTGCTTTAAATTCTTTTTCGTCTCCTGCTTTCATGCCCGCAATTGCATCTTCAAATCCCTTCATAAATCCACCCTCTCCCAAAATAAATTGGTCGTCAATGTCTTTGCCTCCATTTATGTCTTTATTCTGATAAGTAATTTCAACAAAATCGCCTTTTGCCGCAACATCATTTTTCAAACTCATTTTTGCCCTAGATTTTTGCAAATAGTTTAAAGCGTCCTGAACCTCTTGGTCGGTCACAGAAACATCTTTCACTTTAATTTTACTGGCAATTTCTTTATAATCTGGCAACTCAACTTCTGGCAAAACAGTAATCACTGCCTTAAAAACAAAAGGAGAGCCCTGAGCTATTTTTATAATAGAAACCTCGGGGTTTCCCACCGGCTCTAATTTGCTTTCTTTAATATAGTCGGTATAAACGTGCCTAACTGCGTGATCGCCGGCTTCCATAAGCAAGGCTTCGGGCTTTAATTTTCCTTCAACCATTGACGAGGGTGCTTTTCCGGGCCTAAAACCATCAACTTTCACGTGTGATTTCAGGTGCTCAAGCGCATGTTGCATATGCTCCTTAAACTCCTCTGCAGTTAATTCGAATGTAATTTCAAGCTGGGATTTAGGCAGTTTTTTAGTTTCTGTTTTCATTTTTTTATTTTAAATTTTCCCAGCCAAATTCGCTGTAAAATATTTTTTTGTTTATGCATTCTAACGCCTGGCGGACGTAGGGAATTATGTTTTGGGGTAAATTGCCCAATTCAAACCAAGACAATTCGTCGCACTTGTCCGGCTCTTTAATTTCGGGGTTGCCCTGCCATTTATCAGCAGTAAAAAATACATCAATTCTATATCCCTCATCTCCCCATTCTGCTCCAGAAAATCTATGCATCAAGTGTGCAGTTTTTGAATCTTCGGGCTTTACATTTATGCCAATTTCTTCTTTTACTTCTCTAATCATACATTGAGCAAATGTTTCGCCTTTATCAACATGTCCCGCGGGCAAACTATAATTTCCATCCATATACCCGGTATTAAATCTCCGCGCAAGCAAAATTTTGCCATCTTTTATTAAGACCAAATACGACGCTGGAACTTCCCTGTGTCTTTCTTTTGCCATAAATTAAACCAGAAATGCGACGATTAAGAGTGCGACGATGTTGAGGACTTTTATCATCGGGTTAATTGCGGGGCCGGCGGTGTCTTTGTAGGGGTCGCCAACGGTATCGCCTGTGACTGCGGCTTGGTGGGCAAAACTTCCTTTGCCTCCATGCGCCCCGCCTTCAATATATTTTTTTGCATTGTCCCAGGCAGCGCCTCCGGTTGTCATTGAAATTCCAACAAACAATCCCGTTACTATTGCGCCAATAAGTAAGCCGCCCAGTGCCTCTGGACCAAGTATAAATC
>JAPLZD010000015.1 GCA_026395195.1 Candidatus Staskawiczbacteria bacterium | reverse complement strand
AATAGCCATAGGCGGGTCATTAGCAGTCATTGGCTGGGTAATAGCAGGAGGTTTGTGGCTTACAGCAGCAGGCTCGCCAGAGAAACTGGGTATAGCTAAAAAAGCCTTGACGGCAGCTGTTATTGGCACTGTGTTGATTGTGCTGGCTTCGTCATCGGCGGCTGTGACTACTTTTATAAAGGGCGTTTTCGGGATTAAATAAATTTTTCTATTAAAAAAAGCGCTGTAAGAGTCTTTTCATAGACAACCTACAGCGCTTGCCGTCCCTTGCAGGACAGCCTTTTTTGTTCATCCTTTCGGAATGAATTTGTGGGCGCTTCCCACGCCCCGTTCCATTTCTTCGGTGAGGTGGGAAATTCTCATCGTAACCTCTTTCAGGTTTTTTTCGAGACTCTGCAGCTCCATCATGTCCTTGCGGAGCTCATCTTCCTTCTCCTTTGCGAGTTGCCGCCAGTGCATGCGCGCTGTTGGATTCTCTCCGGGGTTGTTGATGAGCATGGATTTGAAGGAGTCTCTAAACTCCTCATCGTGGCGGATATGGCCACGAACCTTTTCAATCCGCTCTGCAACCTGCGCCTGCTCTTCTTGAGCAGCCTTGAGCTGGGCGGATTTTTCGGTTAGCTCATCGAGAGTCAAAGTCTTTTTGATTTCCTCAAACTTTGCCGCTTCCTCGGCCTCGTGCCCTTCTTCGGCAATTTCAGCCGGCTTACCGACAGCTACATGCACCCTTGCAGATGCATCGCGGCCAACTACGCCGGCTTCAGCCACGCCTTCAACTGCCTTGTGAGAGGCTTCAAAGGTACGGGGTGGGGGTGTCGACGGAGCCTTTGGCGGAGAACTCTTGTCGTCCGCCGGCTTTTCCGCCTCCTTTACCGGAGCGCTTGCTGCGCTCGGCGGGGGGACAGATGTCGTCCGCTGGCAAGGGCCGATAAACGACCCACAAACCGCCAGAAGGAAGATAAATCCAACTACACCCAGAACAATTCTAATCGCTCTCATTGCACCATCCTCCATTCAATCGAACATAAAATAACAGCCTGCGAAACACCACGCTTCGCATATTTTTGCTGTATATTTCAATGTTCAGCTTACTCATTTATTATAGCATATTACAATAGCCTTGTCAAGAGCAAGGGGCTACAGTTGATAAATGTGGTTTTTTTAGGTATAAATATAAAATATGCCCTCGTGGCGCCTGCCTGCCGGCAGGCAGGGAATTGGGCAAACATGCGGGTATGGCGAAACAGCAGACGCGCCAGCCTTAGGAGCTGGTGGGAGAAATCCTGTGGGGGTGCAAATCCCTCTACCCGCACAAACAAAAAACAGGGCCTTAAGCCCTGCTTTTTATTGTATTTTTTATGTTTCTTTGACTCCAATTTTTGCTCCGTTTGGTTCTTGTTTTGGAATTTTAATTGTCAGCACCCCCTTGTCTATTTGAGCGTCGGCAGAATCAATGTTCACGTTTTCCGGCAAAATTATTTTTCTGGAAAACGGGCCCCAATAGCACTCCTGATAAAAATATTTTTTATCTACACTTTCATGCGGGTCGCATCTGTTGCCTTTTATTATCATCATGTCTTTTTCCAGAGAAATATCTATGTCTTTTATCTGCACCCCGGCAATAGTGGCTAAAACCACAAAATCGGCATTTGTTTCATAAACATCTACTACAAGCTCGCCATCCTGATCAAAAATATCGCCTGGCGGAGCTATTTTTTCTTCTGGGGTAATTTTTGGGTCCTCTACTTTTATTTTTTTTGCCATTTTAAAATTTATTTAATTTTACAAACGCTTTTTAATTGTTTGAGCCGTTCAAACCCGGAAAATATTAAGAATGCCAGTATTATTATGACAGATATTGGAATGGCAATTCTTGCATAACCCTCTAATTGCATTATAGAGAAATCATAGAGTCCATGCAAGAGCGTGGCCAGAATTACGCCGGCTGAAAAGGACAAATATCTTTGTTTGACTTCGCAGAAAGAAATGGCAAGCGCATATCCTATTACAGCCGAGCATAAAGTGTGCAAAAAAGTGGCTCCGATAAATCTTACAAAAGTTATTGTTAGGGTGCGGTACATTAAGTCGTTGAAAGACATTTGGCTTATTGGAGAAAAGAGGTAGAGAATATTTTCTAAAGCGGCAAACCCCAGGGCGGCAATTACCATGTAAAGCATTATATCCAGCGGTTCGTCCAGCTCCGGGCTGCCTAAAACTTTCATTCTAATTACCAAATATTTAAAAGCTTCTTCTGACAAAGCAATTATCAAAAACCAGTAAATTATTCTGGTTAAAAAAGGGCTAACGTTGGCAAGTCCGAGCAGATAAGTCAGCCCGACTTGGATAAAAAATACCGGTAAAGTTATCAGGGCGCCCCATAAAAATATTTTCAGCACCATTCGCTTGGGCTCGGGGTGGATGTCTTTTTTAAGATAATAAGAAAGCCAGGTTAAACTGGGCAGGATACCAAAAATAATATAAACGATTATCTTATAATCGAAAACCATTTTTTTATTATACCATCTCCTGCTATTCCGGCCAAATTTCAACCATCAGAGATTTTTGTTTATTTTTTAAGGGCAGCTGCTGATATATTTCTTCTGTTATAAAGGGCATAAATGGATGCAAAAGTTTCAGGGATTCTGAAAGTATTGTCAGTAATACATGCTGGCTGGCCAGTTTTTCTTTTTCGTTTTCTCCGTTTAATCTTGTTTTTTGTGATTCTATGATTTTGTCGCAAAAAGTATGCCAAAAATAATGATAAATTTTTTCGGAAGCTACATAAAACTTAAAACTGTCCATTTCTTTTGTTATTTCTTTGGCAATTTTTTGAAAATCATTTAATATTTTTTTATCTTTTGTATTCAGTTGAACTTTTTCGCCCGGCTTATAATCTTCTAAATTCATTAAAACAAACCGCGAAGCATTCCAAATCTTTGTTGCAAAATTCCTATATCCTTTGATTTTGTTTTCATCCAAAGGCAAAGAGGTGCCTGGCGTGTTGCCAACCACAAGCGCCATTCTTAAAGCATCTGTGCCAAATTTTTCAATTAAATCCAAAGGATTTATAACATTTCCCCTGGACTTGGACATTTTTTGGCCTTTTGCGTCTAAAACCAATCCGTGCATATAAACATTTTTAAAAGGAATTTTTTTTGTGTTGTATAAGGAAAACATTATCATCCTTGAAACCCAGAAAAAAATTAAATCTCCGCCCGTTTCCATAACATCGGTTGGATAATAAGTTTTGAAATCTTTTGAATTCGAAAAACCCAAAGCAGCGTACGGCCATTGCCCGGAAGAAAACCAAGTATCAAAAACCTCTCCCGATTCGTCGCCCGGAATTGGAATTCCCCAGACAATTTGCCTTGAAATGTTCCAGTCGATAATATTGTTTAGCCAATGAAGCGCAATTTTTTTATAGTGAGCTGGAATAAATTTTATATCGCCTTTTTTAATGGCTTTTATAGCGGGTTCTGCCAATGGCTTCATTTTTAAAAACCATTGTTCCTTTATTTGAGGTTCGATTAATGTGTTGCATTTGTAGCAGGTTTTTACAATGTGCTTGTAATTTTCTTCCACTTTTTCTACCAGCCCCTTTGAGTGTAATTTTTCAATTATTTTCGGCCTTGCCTCTAAAATTTTCATTCCGGAGAACTCTCCGGCAATAGGCAAAAGTTTTCCATAAAAATCAATGATTTGCTCTTTGTCTAAGTTGTGCCTTTCTGCAATTTCAAAATCAACTAAATCATGCCAAGGGGTTATTGTCATTACCCCTGTTCCAAAATCCATATCAATTGCCTCGTCCTTTATTATAGTGGCAGTTATCGGGCCGTTTATCCATTCCAATTCTATTTTCTGGCCGTCCTTGTAATCTTTGTACCTTTTGTCTTTTGGGTGTATCACAACGTATTTGTCTCCAAATTTTGTTTCAGGGCGCGCAGTAGCAATGGTGAACGGGCCGTATTTTAAATAATAAAATTTATCGGTTTTTTCTTCGTCTTTAGTTTCTAAGTCAGACAAGGAAGTTTGGTGTTTTGGGCACCAGTTGATAATTTTTTTGCCCCTGTAAACCAAGCCGTCTTTTTTCAGTTTTTCAAAAGTCAAATCAACGGTTTTTACAATATCTTCATCTAAAGTAAACTTTTCTCGGGACCAATCGCAGGAAGCCCCCATTTTTCTGACTTGTGAAATAATATTTTTTTTGTTTGATTCTGTAAAATTCCAAATTTCTTTGTACAACTCTTCGGGCGCCATTTTAAATCTGCTTCTGCCTTCTTTCTCCAGTTGTTTTTCATAAACAACTTGGGTTTCAAAACCAGCGTGGTCTAATCCCGGCAGCCACAATGCCTTAAACCCGCGCATTCTTTTATAACGGGTCATAATGTCTTCAATTGTCATAACCAAAGCGTGTCCTGCGTGCAAATCGCCGTTGGCATTTGTCGGAGGCATTATTATGCAGAATGGTTTTTTGTGGCGGGGAGGCAGTTTGTCGGGATTAAAAAAACCGCTTTTTTCCCAAAGCCGGTAAATTTTATCCTCAACCTCTTTTGCGTTGTATTGTGTCGGCAGTTCCAT